>CAUQAL010000031.1:0-14690 GCA_963515985.1 uncultured Granulicatella sp. | reverse complement strand
CAACTTGAAATGTAATTTCAGCATCCACTTCACCTACAGCATTATAATGTCTAAAGGCATTTTCTTCTTTTACAAATTCCATTAAACTCACTCCTTCAATATAATCCTAAACTTCAACTTGTTCAGACTTTTTTTGTAACCGTTGTACAACATCTAGTATACTCTGTTTTTGATAAAAATCTATTTGGTTTTGAATTTGTTCGTCTTGCAAGTCTGAAAAAACTCCACAAATATGATTGGCTACCAGACAAACTTCATTCAAAGTTGATTGATATTGTTTTTTCAATCGTTTATCTTCTCCTACTAGAAGAAATAAATCTCCTAATAAAATCTCTTTTGGATCTACTTGAATCTTATAGCCTCCATTAACTCCATTAACAACATCTACATATCCTTTAGAAGAAGCTAAACTCATCACTTTTCTAACAATAACAGGATTACTACATGCATTATGTGCTAGTTGTTGACTAGAAAATCTTCTATCATGATGAACAGATAAATACGTTAAACAATGGATAATCACTATAAAGTCGTTTCCCATTTTGATTCCTCTATTTGATTAATCCAAATACATCATTT
The DNA here is from genome assembly GCA_963515985.1 of uncultured Granulicatella sp. GTDB lineage: Bacteria > Bacillota > Bacilli > Lactobacillales > Aerococcaceae > Granulicatella. The sequence continues at coordinate 14,111 of CAUQAL010000031.1, read as the reverse complement.
AATGCTTCTGCCATTGTTGGGTGAGTGAAGATTTGGTCACGTAAAGCTGTATAAGGTAATTTTGCTTTAATAGCAGTTGCAATGATATTAATTACTTCATGAGATTCTTCAGCAAATAATGTTGCCCCAACAATTTCATTTGTTTGTTCATGTACTAAAACTTTGTAGAATCCAACTTGGTTACCTAAAATTTTTGCTTTTGGAACAGCAGCCATTGGTAACTTAGCAACTTTTACAGGAATTCCTGCTGCTTGTGCTGCTTTTTCATTTAAACCAACACTTGATAATGTAGGGCTAATAAATGTTGAAGTTGGAATTAATGAACGTTCTTTAGTTGAATATTCTTTGTTTCCTGCTAAGAAGTTTTTTACAATTCTGAAATCATCTAGTGAAATAAATGTGAATTGAGGTCCACCATTTACATCACCTAATGCGAAGATATGTGGTTTATTTGTTTGTAAAAATTCATTTACTTTAATAGCACCACGTTCAGATAATTCAACACCAGCTTTTTCTAAATCTAAGCCTTGAATGTTTGGTTTTCTACCTGTTGCTACTAAAACTGCATCTGCTTCAAGTACTTTTTCTTCATCATTTTTAGCATAGTAAACAGTTGCTTTGTTACCTTCTGTTTCAACTTTTTTAACAGAAATTCCTAATTCAAAAGTAACGCCCATTTCTTCTAAACGTTCTTTAACTGCAGCAGAAACATCATCATCTTCACGAGGAATAAATGCATCAAATACATCTACTACTGTTACTTTTGATCCAAATTGTGCATATGTTGCTGCAAATTCTAATCCGATAAATCCACTACCAACAATGACAACTGATTCTGGGAATTCTTCTAAATCCATAATTGTTTCATTTGTATGAATTGGTCCTCCAACTTTTAATCCTTCAATTGGTGGGATAAATGGAGTACCACCAGTATTAATGAAAATTCTTTCTGCTACATACTCTTCTACTCCATTAGCTGTATCTACAGCAACTGTATGTTCATCTACAAAACGTCCAAACCCATCTACAATTGTTACATTAGGAGCAGAATTAACTTTTTGGTAGTTTGCTTGATTTAAAGCTGCAATTAACGCTTTCTTCTCTTGAATTGATTTTTGATAATAACTAGCTGCATCTTCTTGGCTATATTTTTTACGAGCTGCTGCAGTAGCAATTTTTTTAGTTGGGATACATCCAACATTGATACATGTTCCACCATACATTACAGGAGATTTTTCAATTAAAACAGTTTCTTCTCCTTGTGTTCCTAAGTAAGCAGCAATCGTTTTACCTGCTTTACCAAACCCAATAATAATATTTTTTACGTTTTTTGACATATGAATCACCTTTCTTTATATGTAATATTTTTAATTACATTTAATATCATATACCTCTTTTTTGATTTTGTAAATAGTTTTGCTCAAAAAAATAAAAGTCTGAAAAACAGACTTTCATTTTCTACTCTACAGTATGTGGTTTATAAAATGTTCGATTGTCTAATCCAAAAATTCTCTCACTAAATTGCCCTGGTTCTGTCTTTTGTAATGCTGATGTAATCATTGTGACACTAGCATCCATTAAGTCCACATGATGCAAAATTTCTGCTTCTAATAATAAAGGACGAACTGGAGAGCCAAATTCTAATTTTCCATGATGTGCTAATACTAAATGTTTTAACAATACAACATCCTCATGGCTTTGATCAATATCTAACTCTTCACAAGCTTTCGTAATTTCTTCATCCATTAAAACGATATGCCCCATTAATTTTCCTTTTAGAGTATACTCTGTTCCAACAGCTCCTGATAATTCAATAATTTTCCCAATATCATGTAGTAGAACACCTGATAATAATAGTGAACGATTAACTTCTGGATATTGTTCCGCAATAGATTTAGCCAAACGTAACATCGATAAAGTATGATAACTTAACCCTCCTGCAAAAGCATGATGGTGACGTTTAGCTGCTGGATATTCAAAGAAATCTTGCTGATATTTTCCTAAAATTTTATGTACAATTCTTCGCATCACTGGATTAATAATTTCGAATAGAATTGCATTTAATTCAGTTTCCATTTCTTCTCTTTTCATTGGAGCATGTTCTAAGAAATCTGAAGCATCACTTGGTTCTCCCATTTCAGGTCTAGCTAAACGAAGTCCTGTAATTTTAATTTGTGGCATCCCATTAAAAATTTCTCTTTTACCTACCAGATAAACAATACTACCAGATGAAAAACGCTCAATTTCTTCTGGAGTTGCAGACCAATATTTTCCATCCATTTGTCCTGATTTATCTTGGAAGGTAAAAGCTAAAAACGGTTTTCCATTTTTTGCTAATCTTACATCAGCTGTTTTTATTAATAAAAACAATTCCAATGATTCATCCACTGCATAATCATATAATTTTTTTACCATGAATCCCTCTTCTTTCTATCTCTGTAATCTTATTAAACTAGCATGTGTTCCCGTAATCGTAAAAGGCTCCTCATCTAATGAAAAATAAATGATTTGTACTTTATTTGAAAGCTCTTTAATTAATTGTAACATAATCTTTTTACGTACACTATCAAAATTCACAAAACCATCATCAATTAAAATAGGTAATGAAATTTTAGGAGATAAGTTCTCAATAAAAGCTAAGCGAATACTGATTAATAATTGATCTAAAGTCCCTCTTGACAATTCACTAGCCACAAACCATTTTTCATCATAATTTTGTACTACTATTTTCATATTTTTCATTTGAATCGCTTGATATCTACCTTGGGTTAAGCGATTAAAATACTCACTAGCTACTTGAATAACTTCATCTGTTTGCGAAGGTAACTGTTTTTGTAAACTGTCTAAAATCCATTTTGAAGCATATAAATAACTTGCCCATTCTATTAGTTGTTCTTCTACTTCTGACTTCCATAATTCAAATTGAATTAGCTGTTCATGATAGGTTCCATCTGTCACTAAATGATGAATTTGTTGTCCTAACTTAGCTTGCTCTTCTAATAAGGATTGATTTTTTTGAAGAAGTGTCAATAATGATTGTTGGATAACTTCCATTTTACATTCTAACTCTTCTTCACTTTTTATCTCTGCTAATTTTTCTAAATAAGGTTTTAATTGTTGCTGTAGCTGATGATATTCTTGAATCCATAATCGATTTCTTTCAAATACTGCTTCTTTCTCATGAAACTCTTCAAGCGTTTGAACATTTGCCATCTTAAATAGTGTTGCCCTTTGCGTTTCTAATGATTGCTTATCACTATACAATTGTTGAATCTGTTCTTGTAATTTTAATCCTTCATTCATTTGAAGAATTTCTTTTTGATAAGAATTTTGAACTTCTTGAATTATTTTCTTCAATAATTTCCATTCTGTTTCAATTGTATTTGGAATCGTTTCATTTTTCACTTCAAAAACCCAGCGCCAATTCATTTGTAACTGATTTAATTCAATTTCAATTTGCTTAAGTATCTCTTTTTTTGTTTGACTTTGCTTCACAAAGTATCGAAGCGATTTTAAAACATCTCCTTGACATAGCTGTTCAACTGAAATTTTTGAATCAGTATATCCATATTCTTTTTTAAAATGAGAAAATTCTTTTATCATTTTTCCGAGTTCTTCTTGATTTTGTTTACTTTGTAGCATATACCGCTCTATTTCATCTGTAATTTCTTCTAATTTTTTAGAAAAATAATTCTCCATTTGTTTTCCATGAATTAATTTCTTTTCATAGACTAAACTGGCAACTCCTAAAAGAACTCCGATCATTACTCCGAATCCTTTTAATAATGGATTTGACAGTAACATGAGAGAGAGAAGAGTTATTACTAAGCTACTAATCACGAAGAGTCCACTAGCATTAAATCTAGTATTTGTAAAATGTTTCATGGTAGAATGATTATTAATTTGTTCTGCTTCCTGTTTTAGTCGATTCATTTGACTTTCTAATTCTAACTCTTTAAATCTCAAAGATTTTTCATGATGCATCATTTCTTTTAATCTTTCAACATCTCTTTCCGTCATTTCTAATGGAAGAGTTTCATAATGAACATTCCACAGTTCTTCTTCTTTTTGAATCGTTTGTTTTAATTCATCCAATTCTATTTTTAAGTTCTTTCTAAGCAAAAGTTTCTCTTCTATTTCATCTTCCATTAAAGAAAGAGTTAGTAAACTTGACCATCTTGTATCTTCTCTTAATAATTGCTCGCTTTGCTGTTTTTGTTTCCACAATTGATACTCCTGTTGCAATTCACAGATCTGTTGTTCGTTCCATTCATGATCTAATTGATTTCGTTCTAATTCATATTTCCACTCCGAATTCCATGGATCTTTCTGATGCATATGAATTTTATTCCTTAATTCTTTCCATCTTTCATAACTACTCCAATGAGAGTATAACAATTGGAAAAATCTTTCATCTTCCTGATTTTTTTGTATCAATTGCGAGTGACTATGTATCTCATTTTTTATGTGTTCAGATTGTTGAAGCATTTCTTCATATAAGCCATTATTTTGTGCTAATTCTTCAATTTTCATCATTTGCAAATCCAATTGTTGTAATTGTTGATTCATCATTCTTTTAACAGCTTTAGGAGTAAAAATAGCTTCTGCTTGCTTTTGTAAACTAGTAGATAATTTCATCCACTCTTCACTACCCGTTAAACTAACACTGTAAAGAAACTGATCCATTTCCTCCGATGAAGAAAAATGAAATTGATCTAATTGTTCTTTATTAAATCCGAAAACTTGGATATATTGTTTTTCTTCCATTTGAAAAAGCAATTGCTTCCATCTGTCTTCCGATAAAGTTTTTCCTGAATTTGTTTCACATCGAAAATATATCTTTCCATTATTTATATATCGTTCAATGAGTAATGAACCTTCATTTGTTTCTTCTAACCAAACTCGCCCACCCATCACCCCTCCATTATGGGGTTCATAAGGATATTTTCCAGCTACTTTCTTTGGAAATCCAAATAATATATGTTGAATAAAGGAACGCAAGGTAGATTTACCTGATTCATTTTCCCCTTGAAAAATTTGCAGTTGATGATGAAAATCCATTCTCACTTTAGACCATTTTCCATATCCAAAAATTTCTATTCGATTAATGTACATTTTCATCACCTACTTCCCTATTCATTTCAATTAATATTTTTGCTCTTTCAATGATTTTATGATGAAACAGATTACTATTTATTTCTTTTGAAAAATATTTTGCTAACAATGGATGTTGCATCGCAATTGTTTGAATATCTTTCAAGCAATTTTGATGACTTTCTTCATCTTCCAATAATTCAATACTTAATTGACTATTATATTTAACTTTTTTAAATTCAATCGTGATTTCTATTACATATAAATTGTTGTACTTAGTTGAAATTTCTTTTTGTAACATTTCTTCTATTAATTTCAACCACGATTGATTAATCCCTCTAGCTACTATTAGAGTGAATTTTAATAAATAAGTTTTATTCTCATTCCATTTCTGCTTTAAAATTTCACTATACAGCTGTGATACAATCTGTTCTATCGAAGAAACTTCCTCCATTAAATATTCTAATTCCATCCATTCAATAGGATTACAAGATATAAACTCTCGATTCATTGGAAAATTTTTATTCAGAGTGACTACATAGAATCCTTTCTCTCCGACTTCTTTAAAACTTCTTCCTTGTATCGTCCCGGAGTATGCAATTCTTCCATTGGCATTTAAATCCATAGCTCTATGAATATGCCCTAAAGCCCAATAATCATAATGAAGTTGTTCTAACTCACTAATCTTAAAAGGGGCATATAGTGCTGATGAATCAGCTGTTGTACGAGTTTGTCCATGGTACATTCCAATATGATAGTCCACAAATGAACTTCTCATTGGAAATTGTAACGCCATTGACTCATTAATCCATCTTGTATCATAACTAAATCCACTAATAGCAATACTTTCGCCAGATAAAGTGGTAAGTATTTCCGTTGAAATCTCCTTTTTAAAAACTTTTACAAAATCATTATTCCACTCTTCATTAAACCTTCCATAATCATGATTCCCATGAATTAAGTATGTATAAATCCCTTCTTGAGCTAATCTTTGAAATTGTTCTTTTAAAAAGATTTTTTCTTGAATATGTTGATGACTAGAATCAAAAATATCACCCGAAATCAGTACAAAATCAACATGAAAACGAATGGCTGTTTCTATTAAGGTTAAAAAGGCTCTTTTAGTAGCTTCTATTGCTTGAAATGCAATGGAACTATTTTTTTGTTGAAGTCCAGTAAACGGACTTCCTAAATGTATATCGGCACAATGTATAAAGCGAATCATAAGAACTCCTTATCTATAAAAAATAAAGAAACAGTCTATTCACTTCTAGTCCATTATGAATTTTATTTCATTAGGCTAAAAATCAATAAGACCGTTTCGATCAATGTAATTATTGATATAATTCTTGTAATGAAGTCGTTAAAATGCGATTAATATCTTGCATCACCACATTTAAACGTTGTTCAGCTTGCATTAATGTTTGAATAGCTTCATTAGAACTTGCTTTTTGATATAAATCATTTGCATAATTCATATCTTCTTCTGTTAATTCTTCACCATTCATTTGTTTTTGTTGAAATTTTACATTCATATCACGGAACTCTTCAAATAAAGCTTTTGCTTCTTCAGATTGTTGTACTGCTTCAAATGCTACCTTCACTGCAGCAAACTCTTCTGATTGACGAAGTTCACGTTCTAATTGATTCGCTGTATCATATAAATTGCTCATCATTATACCTCCTTTTTCTCTTCTATTATAACATAACTATAACGTTTTCTTCTAGTTTTTTCGCACATATGTTCGCACATAAAAAGCCGGCAAAATACCGGCCTTAGTTTAATGATAATGATAAGAATTTCCTTGATTTCTCCTTGTTGCTCGCAATGAAATTTTCTCATGAGAAATCCCAGATTGTACCCATAAAGCAAATTTTTTCAAAGGAATATATAAGACATAATACAATACAATATTCAATATTAAACTCGACGCTAATCGTTGAACTAAAAATTGTTGCACTGTGAGATGTTGAATTCCAATTAATGTATAAATGATATATACTCCTGTTTCAGTAATCGTTAACAAGAAAATTAAAGCTAATCCTAACGTAAATGGATTAATACTAATTTTCCCTCTAATATGACCAATTAGTCGAATAATAACAGCAAATATTGCCATATAAACTCCTAAAATACCAGAATAGTAACTATCATACATAAAGCCAACTATTACCGCAAACCAAAACATACTTGAATGGTCGATAATAAAAGTTAATAAGATTAATGTAATTACTACAATTCTTGGAACAAGAGTATACCCTGATTCAATTAAAAATACTGAAAAATGATTCATAATAACTCCGTCCAATAAAAAAGCAATAATCATCAAAATAGGTAACCAATAAATTCGTTTTGAAGTATGCATTATTCAGTCCTACTTTCACTTGCTCGCTTCACCACGGTTACATAACGAACATCATTTGTATCTGCTGCTGGTTTAATACGAACTTCTTTATAAAGTCCAAAACGATCCATCGCTACTTCTTCAACAGTTCCTATATATAAAGAACTTGGAGAAACGCCTCCCAAACCAGATGTCACGACTTTATCCCCAACTTTAATTTCTTGAGTTGCTTGAATTTGACTCATAATTAATATATTTTTTTCATGATCAAATCCTGTTAATGTTCCATAAATAGATTCTTTTTCGCCTTGAATCATCGCTGCAACACGAACTAAAGTATTATCATTATTCGATAATAAAGCGACTCTAGCACTTGTAGGATTCACATCTAATACTTTCCCTACAAGTCCGTTATCACTCATAACAGACATTTGGGGAGTTAATCCATCATTTGCTCCCTTATTAATGGTAACAATATCTCTCCAAGTATCTGGATTTCTTGCAATTACAGTTGCATTTATTAAAGAATATTCATTTAAAGTATCTTGTAACTTCAATGCTTCCTTCATTTTTTCGTTATCTTTTTTTAAGTCATTTAATTGAACTTCTAATTCATAGATTGTTTCTACTTTTTGTTTTAACGTCTGATTTTCTTGATAAGTATTTGTTAAATTAGAAATACTTTCCATAAAATCATTGACACTATTGGCAGGATAAGCAAGCATTCGTCCTAAAATATTTGTCACATCATTGACACCTTGCGAAACAATATTACTACCAACAGTGAGTGAAAATGTAATTAGTAATAGCGTTACAATTCCACCTAAAACCCAACCAATTAATTTCTTGTTCGAAAATATTGGATTCACTGTTCAGTCTCCTTTTCATTATTTTTTCATTAATAATGGATTTGCTAAAATTTTTCCAGTACCTAATGCTACACAATCTAATGGATCATTTGCTACAAAGGCTGGAACTTGTGTATAGTCAGAAATTACTTCTGCTAAATTTCTTAATAAGGCACCACCACCCGTTAATACAATGCCATGATCAATAACATCTGAAGCAATCTCCGGTGGTGTTTGTTCAAGAACATCTCTTACTGCATCTATAATTTGAGTTATAATTTCACTCATTGCTTGTGCGATTTCAACAGCTTCTACTTCAATAATTCTTGGTAAGCCTGAAACCATATCACGTCCACGAACTTGCATACTTCCATAAGCAGAGGCTTTTTCTACTGAAGCTGATCCTAATTGAATTTTTAAATCTTCGGCAGTTCTTTCCCCAATTAATAAATTATATTTTTTACGAACATGTAAAATAATCGCTTCATTTAACTCGTCCCCACCGATACGGATAGATTGACTATTTACAATTCCTCCTAAAGAAATTGTTGCTACATCTGTTGTACCACCGCCAATATCTACAATCATGCTACCTGTAGGATCTTGAACTGGAAGACCTGCTCCTACAGCTGCTGCAAATGGCTCTTCAACAACATAAGCCTCTTTCGCTCCCGCATATTTTGTAGCATCTAATACTGCTCTTTTTTCAACATCCGTAATTCCACTTGGAACGCAAATCATTACAATCGGTTTAAAGAAAGAACGACCTACAATTGATTGTACAAAATATTTTAACATTGCTGTTGTTGTATTATAATCTGCAATTACACCATCTTTCATTGGTCTAACTGCCACAATATTTTCTGGTGTTCGCCCAATCATATCAAATGCATTTTGACCGACAGCAATAATTTCTTCCGTAACTATATTTTTTGCGACTACAGATGGTTCACGTGTCACAATACCTTCATTTTCAAGATAAACAATCGTATTGGCAGTTCCTAAATCAATACCAATATTTTGTGCTCTTAAACTTAATGCAACCACAAACGGTCCTCCTTTTCGTGTCATTCTCGACACCTAATATACCCTATATAGTATATCATACAATAGGCTAATAATAAATATTAGTCCACTTGTTATAATGGAGAAAGTTGCAATACATTTATTCTTTTTAATAAGCTTTATCTTTATGAATTGACTCATAAAAGAGTTTAAATTTTTTATGACAACGATGAAAAGCACTTTTTATAGCCGCAACAGATTTATTTGATTTTTCTGCTATTTCTTCAAAAGAATATCCACTTGTATAAAAATAGAATACTGCTTTTTCAAATGCTGATAAAGAATCCCAATATCTAGGTATTTCTTCTTTTAATAAAAATTCTTCTTCTACAGAAATATGATATTTAAGATTAGAAATATCATATTTACATAAATACTTTTCTGGAACAACTCTTTCACGATGTTCATGTCGAATTAATTGAATAGCATAGTTTTTTAAAGAACGTTGAAAATAAGCTAAAAATGATTTTCCTTTTTTAAAATCAAATTTTTGAGCTGTATAATAAAGTAAAAAACTAGCTTCCTGCATAAAGTCTTCTAATTCAACACAATAATAAAAATGACGATAATACATATTATACATTAAAGGCTTTACTTTGTTTTCTAAAATAACAAAGGCTTCTTCTTCATCGCCATTTTGTATGCTCAATACTAATTTTTCTATGCTACACATATTTACCCCTCCTAATTTTTATTCAATTTCATTATAGAATAAACATCTAGAGTATCAAGATTAATTCTTATGTTTTATAGAAAATTATTGCTTGAAAATAATTTTAAAACTATCAATATAGAATAAATCCTATTTTTAATTTTCCGTTCATTATTTTCATTACAATTTTTTTCTAGGTAAATCATAGATAATAAATAGCATTGAAAAATGATGCAAATAATACTTTATTATATTAAAAATTCAATTTGACAATGAACATAAAAATTTAATTTATTAAGATTTGTTTAAACTTTTAAAACTCTTTTCTGAATAAATCAAGCTCATCATTCAAAAAAATTTAAAATAGAATCATGCACATAAAAACTGTTTAGTAAATCATAACAATCCACTAAACAGTTTCAATAATATATTTGTATATACAGATTATTCAATTACCTCATAAATAGCTTCTTTATTCCAACGAACTTTAGGAGTAATTTCTTGATCACGATATCCAAAACTTGCCATTACGGATACACCAAATTCATCCGTATTTAAGTATCCTTTTTCTTTTAAATAAGATTCTACTTTTTCTCTATTAAACCCTTCAATCGGTAAAGAATCAATTCCTAGAAGAGTTGCTGCAGACATCATACTCGCCATTTGAATATACGTTTGTTTACTAGCCGAGTCAAATAATGTTCTGTCATCATTTAATTCTGCATCTATTTCAAAGAAGTAATAAAAGTTAAACCGCCTAATATCACTCCAGCTGCATTGGGAATGATTAGGATCCAGTCTTTTTTAGGTTCTTTTGTCCAACCATAGATTACCCAAATTAAGCAAGAAACTGCTGCAAAGAGTGGTTGGAATGGTTGAGCTTTTTCTCCTTGTAAGTTAGCGATAATTTGAGGAATATATGCAATAAAGACAAGGATTCCAATAAAAGCTCCAATAGATCCGACAAAGCGATTAATTTTTTGTTTAGACATATAATACCTCCTTACGTTTTATTCTATCAGAAAGGAAAAGATACTGTCAATAATTATGTGTAAACACTCAAGTAGAGTTACGGAGTATTAATCAAATAAGCTTTCAAGTGTGTCAGAACATTGGTCAAACCCTTTATAGATTCGTTGCCTTTACTTGAAATTCTAATCTTCAAACAAAGTAACATTGTACAGTTTTAGATTGACGTTTATATTTCTAACTATATTGAATTTTATACTTTACTCAATAACTTCATAAATAGCTTCTTTATTCCAACGAACTTTAGGAGTAATTTCTTGATCACGATATCCAAAACTTGCCATTACGGATACACCAAATTCATCCGTATTTAAGTATCCTTTTTCTTTTAAATAAGATTCTACTTTTTCTCTATTGAAACCTTCAATCGGTAAAGAATCAATTCCTAAAAGTGTTGCTGCAGACATCATATTTGCCATTTGAATATACGTTTGTTTACTAGCCCAGTCAAATAATGTTCTTTCATCATTTAATGCTGCATCGATTTCATGGAAACTCTTCACACGAGCAGCAAATCGTGAAGTTGGATCATAGTCACGATTCTTTACTTCCTTCATCAACTTTACAACATACGAACTATCATAAGTAACACCTTTTCGAGCAAGGAAAATGACAAAATGACTTGCAGCTTCTAAACTATTAATAGCTCCCCATGCCATTTCTTTCAAATCTTCTCTCATTTGTTTATTTTCTAATAAAAGCATTTTCCAAGGTTCAAAACCAAGGGATGATGGAGCTAAACGTCCTACTTCTACTAATGTATCCCAATCTTCATTTGAAATACGACGATTCGGATCATATTTTTTCACTGCAAAACGTTTATGTTGTAATTGAATAACTTCGTTTCTATTCATTTTCATTCTCCTCTAATTTCAATAATAAAACTCTAACATACAATATTAACACTTACAAGAAACTTTAACTTCTATTCCTTCATTAGCCATACATGCTGTAAAAAACTAATATCTTTATAAGGATACAAATCACATACAGCAAGCTCTATTTCAGTCATCTTTTCTATCCATTTATCTTGAGTTTTTACTTCATTCGTCTGTAGACTATAGAAAGTACGAATCGCTTGATACTTAACCAATTTCATTTTTGACATCTCTAATAATTTATCAATGGTATAAGTTGTACCAGCATTAAATGAGACGCTTCTAAATTCATTTCCTTTCAATAACTCCAATGCTTGATCTACATCATTAGAAAATACAACTGCTTGCATAATTTTACCAACCTGATTATGTTTGATAATAGATAACTTCCCATCTTGTTTTAATACACGTTTTAATTCAGAAAGATAATTTTCTCGATTATTTTCTTCGATATACTCCAGCACATTGTGACACAAAACAATATCAAAAGATTCCGCTTCAAATTTTTCCACTTGCTCTAAGCTACCTAAAATTTTCTTATAAGTATGATTGGGATAAGCAAACAGCATTTCTTTCTCTGGTTCAATCGCAACAACTTCATTATTTTCTCCTAAAAACTGGCTTACTAATCCAAGTCCTGAACCAAAATCTAAAATTTTCTTATTTTTTAAATGAGCTAATTGGGCAAAAGTAATTTCATATTGAATCTTCCCCCAAGGTTGCTCTAACATTTGTTTGTATTGTTGAATATTCACTATAAATTACCATCCTTTTTAGACTTAGATTTTTTATAAAACTTTGGAATCACACGCTCAAAATTATCAAACCAATCTAATACTATTTTTGCCCTTTCAAGCATAATTGTCAACTGATCATTTCCATAATTTACTGCCCAAGGAATAGACCCCACAACATCACAAGCCATATAATATGCCATTAATTTCCAAAATACATCTGGAATATTCTTTCCATTAAAATAGCCATTAATTAATCCAGTTGCAAACTTCTCAGATAATTGTGCAGTCCAAATCATGCGATTAAACTCTTCTAATGGGTCACCAATTTCTAAAGAGCCAAAATCAATTATAACAAGTTCTTTTGTTTTCAAATCAATCATCATATTTCCTACATGATAATCACCATGACATAATGAAATGGGTCTATCCTGTAATAAAAACTGATGAGATTGAATATAGTCAATAAAAGGTTCAATTTCAGGAAAATTTATATTCTCCTTTCTAAAAGACTCAATCTTTCTCATTGATTTCTGTAAATAAAACTCATACCAATTAATTGATTCTTCTTCAATAGTAATTGCATGAATCCTCTGTAAAAATATCCCTGCTTGAATACCATATAGATACCGTTCTTTATCTGTTAATCGAGTTACATAATCTCGTAAATCAACACCATCAATCCATTCATATAAACTATAAATAGAATTAGATTCATATCTTACTTCAATTAATTTAGAAAATTTAACTACTTTTTCTAAAACTGAAATATATTTCAATTCTAACTCCTTCTTTTTAAAAAAAGATAGAGGAGAAATTTTTAAAAAGTAATTCTTATCAGCTTTAACTTTATACTTCATTTCTTGAGAATATCCTTTTGAAATTAACTCTTTTGGAAATTTATTAATTTGATCTAGTATTGTCATTATTTACCTCCCTTATGTACACTCAATTCACAAAATTATATATATAAAAAAACTAGAAATGCTGATTTAACAACATTTCTAGCTTTAACGTAGTACCGGCGGCCGGGGTCGAACCGGCACGCCCTCGCGGGCACTGGATTTTGAGTCCAGCGCGTCTGCCAATTCCGCCACGCCGGCATGATAATATATGAGGTTTAAGGCGGTAACCGGATTTGAACCGGTGAATGAGGGTTTTGCAGACCCTTGCCTTACCACTTGGCTATACCGCCATTTATGAATAAAAAAAACTGGGGTAGCTGGATTCGAACCAACGAATGACGGAGTCAAAGTCCGTTGCCTTACCGCTTGGCTATACCCCAATGATAATATAAAATAGGCGAACGAGGGGAATCGAACCCCCGAATGTCGGTGCCACAAACCGATGCGTTAACCACTTCGCCACGATCGCCATAATATGATAACAGGGGTAGCAGGAATCGAACCCACACTAACGGTTTTGGAGACCGCTGTTCTACCTTTAAACTATACCCCTAAATAGTT
>CAUQAL010000030.1:0-14696 GCA_963515985.1 uncultured Granulicatella sp. | reverse complement strand
TTTTCCGTGTAGGAGATAAAGTATTGCAGTTAGTTAATGTAGCAGAAGAAAATATATATAATGGCGATATTGGAGAAATTACTGCGATTATATTTGCCAAAGAAAATGAAGATCAAGTCGATAAAATCTATGTCTCTTTTGATCATGTAGAAGTAGAATATAAAAGGAATGACTTTATTCAATTGACGCATGCTTATTGTTGTTCTATTCATAAAGCACAAGGTAGTGAATTCCAAATGGTAATTTTACCTATGGTAGGTCAATATCAACGGATGTTGCAGAGGAATCTACTGTATACCGCAGTAACAAGAAGTAAAAAATTCTTAATTATGTGTGGGCAATACGAAGCATTCCAAGAAGCCGCAAATCGTCAAAGTGCAAGACGTCAAACGTGCTTAAAAGATTTGTTACAAGGAAATAGCTTTGATAGTTTAACTATTGAGGAAGAGTCGTCAATGGAAACGAAGCTTGATGTTCAAATAGAAGAAAATCCATCTATAACGCTAACAATAGAAAAAGATAAGATTGACGAAGTTTCATCTAATTCTAAAAGAATAATGGAAGTTAGTACAGTACAAGAAGTAGAGGAAACTTATCAAGTTACATCTGAAAGTGTCCTTGAAAAGAAGACAAAATCATATGTTCTAACAATGGAATTAATTGAGTCTTCCAGTATTGATCCGATGATTGGAATGGAAGAATTAACGCCATATGATTTTATGACAAAATCATGATAAAAGTAGATTTTTATTGTATTATAACGAACACTTATTTCACGTAATAGCAAATAGATATAGATCATTATCTGTTTGTGGAGTTGTCTGTGAAATAAGTGTTTTTTATATAATTTTTTATAAAAAAATTATAATCAATCTAGTATTTTGTCCTTGTATCGTATACAATATAACCGAGGTGAAAATTAATGGAAAACCAAAAACATTTTTTAGTATCAGCAGATGCTGTTCCACCAGTGTTTTCTAAAGTATTAAAAGCAAAAGAATTATTAGCAACAAACCAAGCTAAGGATGTAACTGAAGCGGTAAAATTAGTAGGTATTTCTCGTAGTGTTTATTATAAATATTATCGAAAAGTTCAAGGATTTTCTTCTGTTACCTATGGTCGAAAAGCTTCTCTAAATATTCATATGAAAAATGAAAGAGGAACTTTATCAAAAACATTAGACTTATTTGCAAGTCATAATATGAATGTATTAACTATTTTCCAAGGCTTAGCTATTCATAGTGTAGCGATTGTGCAATTAATGTTAGATATTTCTGAATCAACCACTGATTTATCCGCCATTTTAAAACAATTAGAAAAAATGGAGAATATTATCGGTGTTGAATTACAAAATGTAGAGTAGGTCTTATGATGAAATTACAAACAAATAAAGGAAATCGAGAAGTAAAAGCTATTTTATTTGATAAGGATGGTACTTTAACGAATATAGACAATATGTGGGTTGAACCAACAGAAATGGTCATTCGTAACATTTTAAAACAGCATATCAAGGAAGATTCACCCATAACGATTGAGCAAATGCTAGAATTATTAGGCATTGTTCAAGGAGAAATTGTTCCAAATAGTGTCATCGCTTCAGGAACAGTTGAGGATATGTTAGATGAGATTGGAAAATATTTTCCCATTGATAAAAAGGCTCTATATGATGTAGTACTTGAAGATTTCAGGCAGTATTTATTAGCGCATCCAGACATGATTATTCCAATTGGAGATGTAGCTTTTTTAATTTCTGAATTAAAACATAAAGGAATTAAAGTAGGAGTTGTGACGAATGATAGTTATATTCCTACAAAAACGATTTTTGAAATCTTAAAGATTTGGCATTTATTTGATTTTGTAGCTACTCCAGATGACTATCCCGCTAAACCAGCATCAGATTCCTTAATTGGTGCGAGTCAGCATTTAGCAGTACCCTTACATGAAATTTTTTATGTTGGAGATTCTTATTTAGATATGGACTATGCCAAACATTGTGGTGGGGGAATTGCTGTTTTAACGAGTGGTAGTGATGTTCAAAAAATGAAAGAACAATCTTTATTAGTACTTGATTCTGTAGAACAACTACTAGATTTTGTAATAGGAGAGTGAATATGTACGAAACCAATCATACAAGTGAACGTTTGAAATTATTATTTAAAATTTTAATTCCTGTCTTAATTTATCAATTAGCAAATTTTTCGGCGCAATTTATTGATACGGTTATGACAGGGCAATATCATGAAATGCACCTAGCAGGTGTTTCCATTGCAGGAAGTTTATATAATCCATTTTTTACACTATTAAATGGTATTGTAGCAGCACTAATTCCTATTGTTGGTCAATTACTTGGAAAGAACGATAAAAAAGGCATTCAAAAAATTGTATTCCAATTTATGTATATTGGTATTTTATTAGCCGTGATTTTATTTTGCATCGGTTTAATTGGATTGAATCCCGCATTAAATCAAATGCATTTAGAAACTGAAGTATCCACGATTGCTAGAGATTATTTATTACTCTTATCGATTGGATTTATTCCATTTTTACTCTTTAGTGTCATTCGATCCTTCATTGATGCATTAGGGTTAACAAGAGTTTCCATGTTTCTAATGATTTTACTTGTTCCATTAAATATGTTCTTTAATTATTCATTAATTTATGGAAAATTTGGACTACCCGAACTAGGCGGTCCAGGGGCAGGTCTTGGAACCGCAATGGCTTATTGGGTGTTATTAATGGTTGCCATCTTGGTAGTAAAAAAACATCCAAAATTGAAACCTTATCATGTATTAAGTTTTGAAAGACCGCATTTGCCATTGTGGAAAGAGCCGTTTACATTAGGGTTACCCATTGGATTTAATGTTTTTGGGGAAGTAGCGATTTTTGCATTAGTTGGTTTATTAATGGCAAAATTCGGTTCTCATGTCATTGCTTCACACCAAGCTGCCATGAATTTTTCATATTTGGCATATGCCTTCCCAATGAGTATTTCTAATGCTTTAACAATCATTGTTTCTTATGAAATTGGTCAAAAAAATCAACAATCTGCAAAAGAATATATTCGATTAGGAATTTCTACTTCCGTATTCATTGCATTACTGACATTAGTGTGGTTATATTTTAACCGTCCTATGATTGCTGGACTATATGGAACCTCAGAAAGTTTTATTCAATTAACAATGGTATTCTTATCGTATAGTTTATTATTCCAAATGTTTGATGCTATTGCAGCACCGATTCAAGGAATCTTACGTGGATATAAAGATGCGAAAATGCCGTTTATTTTATGTTTATTAGGATTTTGGGTGATTGGTCTTCCGGTTGGGATTATTTTAGATTGGATGACAGAGTTAGGACCTTATGCTTATTGGATTGCATTAATTGCAGGGTTAATGTCAAACTGTTTCTTATTAATGTTGCGATTAAGAAGTGTCCAAAAAAAATATGATAAAAGGGGAGCAGTAAATGGAAAATGAATCAATAGAAGTAGTTGAAGTTCAGGAAGAAATTATAGTGAAAAAAACGGAGCCGCCTTTAAAACTTTTAAGTAAACAACTGTTTAAACATTTATTAGTGTATACAGCTATTTTTATGGGGATTCTTTCTTTATTTGTCCTTAGTAGTGAACTCCTAAAAATGGTGAAAACTGTGAGACCAGACTTTTTACCAATGGTAACAGAGATTTATCTGCAGAATTTATCTGACTTTGGTTATATTGTTGCAGTGATTGTTGGTATTACTATTTTTTACCAAAAACAACAAATCAATATGAAAGATACGATTTTTTATCGTCAAAAGAAGATGACATTGGAATATTTTGCAGTATTTACGATTATACTATTTGGATGCCAATTTATTTTTACTCAAAGTGCTCAATTATTCGAATTTTTCTTAAATCAAATTGGTTTAAGTACTAAAGGTGCGATTGAAGCAGCCACAAGTGGTGATGATTCCTTTATGTTAGTGATTTATGCAGCATTTGTGGGTCCATTTGTAGAAGAATTATTGATTCGTGGTGGAGTTGTTTATCGTTTAAAGAATTATGGAAAAATTTTTAGTATACTTATTTCCGCAATGGCTTTCGGATTATTCCATATGAATTTAATTCAAGGAGTTTTTGCTTTCTTTGTTGGAATATTGTTTGCGTATATTGCTCTGGAATATAGTTTTTTATGGGCAGTATTTTTCCATATACTAAATAATTTTGGATTTAGTTTATTAGTAGAAAGTGGTTTGCCTGCACTTTTAGGAATAGAATTAGCAGATACTGTAACGAATATGCTGTTAGTGATTACTAGTTGTATGTCTGTGATATTTTTTGGACTTTACCGTAAAGAAATTATGTCATATATAAAAGCGAACAGAACTCCAAAAGGAACCTATGGTGTTGTGTTTACAACAATGGTTGTATGGATTTATATTGTGATTTGTTTATTAGTTGGGGTATTAGGGTTGCAACGATTATAATATGGGAGAGATTTGATGAATACGATTTATTTAGAAGATTCAGTATATACAACTCTACAACATCATCCGGAGGTAAAAGAGCTACTTATTGAATTAGGATTCACGCCTTTATCTCAGCCACAGATGGTTCAAACAGTTGGAAGAATTACAAGCTTAAAAAAAGGATCTAAAATAGCTAAAATCCCACTGGATACAATTATTCGTCAATTAGAATTGAATGGATACATTGTAAAAGAAAGTAGGGAGAGCAATGAGTAATGATGCGATGTCACCATTAGAACGTCAAGAAAAATTAAAAGAATTAATGCTCCGATTACATCAAGGGGAAAAAGAAGAAATTATTCAAGAAGAATTTAACAAACATTTTGATTCCGTTTCCCCTTATGAAATTCAAGTGATGGAACGAAACTTAATGCAAGAAGGAATTACTTATGAAGAAATTATGCGTCTTTGTAAGATTCATGCTTCATTAATGAGTGCAAAAGTAGAAGCTGGAGAAGGGATGCCTGATTTTGAAAAAGAAGGACATCCAGTAATGGTTCTAAAAAAGGAGAATTTAGCTCTCAGAGGAGCGATTGACCGAATTGAACGTTTGTTACAGGCTTATGTATCTTCAAAAGATGAAGAACTGTTAAAAGGACTAAAACGTCAAATTGGCTTACTTGATCAGTTTGAAAATCATTATTTAAGAAAAGAATATGCTCTATTTCCAATTATGGAATCTAAAGGAATTACTGCTCCACCAAAAGTGATGTGGGGAGTTCATGATGAAATTAGAGAAATTTATAAAAATTTTAAACAAGCTTTTGATGAACAAGCAGATGATGTCATGGAACAGTTTCTAGTAGCTAAAGAAGAATTGCTAGAAATGATTTTTAAAGAGGAAAATATTTTGATTCCAATGGTTGCACAAGCTTTTCATGTCGATGATTGGGAGAAGATGGCACAAGATACTCCACAATACGGCTATTGCATTGTCACCCCTGAAGCAGAATGGAAAGTAGAAAAGAAACCATCTCCCATTCAGTCTAAAGAAGAAATTCAAGAAACAGGAGATATCCCATTATCAACTGGATCCTTATCCTTAGAACAATTAGACTTATTATTGAACCTACTTCCAATGGAACTGTCATTTGTGGATAAGGATAATATTGTTAAATATTACAACGAAGGCAATGGAGAAGAAAAAATCTTCAAACGCACAAAAAGTGCGATTGGACGAGATGTTATTAATTGTCATCCACCAAAAAGCCACGCCATTGTGACACAATTATTTGAACAATTACGATCTGGTCAAAAAGAAAAAGAAGAAATGTGGTTTAAAAAAGAAGATAAAATGATTCATGTCACGTATCATGCCGTACGAAATGCTCAAGGAGAGTATATGGGCGTGTTAGAATATGTCCAAAATATTGCACCATACGTGAAGAATTTTGAAAGTCAACCTCTTAAGCGAGAGTTGTCTTAAGGTTAGAAGTTTTAAATTATAAATTGAAAGAAAATTTTTTATATTAAAATGCTGAAAAAGAGCTTTCTGAATGATTCAGAAGGCTCTTTATTTTATATATAAAGCCTTTACATTGATTGGTAGGAAGAATATAATTAAAATAACATTAAAAGATTTGGGGATTTTTGCGAACTGTTAAGCTTAAAAAGTGTGGCTCAATTATTTAAAGAGGTGGATATAATGAGGAGGGGGAGAATGTTAAATATTAGTATAGCTAAGTTTTCGTATGGAAAAAAAGAAGTATTAAACGATATTCATATTCAAATTGAAAAGCCTAAAATTATTGGATTAGTAGCTCCAAATGGAACAGGAAAATCTACACTAATAGAGATCATCGCCGGTAATTTAAATAATAGAGATGTAAGTGTTTTGTTGGACGATAAAAATTATAAGAATCATTATTTGGATATGAAACGAAGAATCGTGAGAATGTGTAATCAAGATGATTTGTATTCTGACTTAACAGGGTTACAACATTTACAATTTTATGCTGAAATGTGGAATATCAAACCAGCATTTGTTGATGAAGTTGTCTCAAAATTACAAATGGCTGAATATATCTCCAATAAAGTTTCTAGTTACTCGTTAGGAATGAAACAGAGACTTTGTTTTGCTTTAGTTGTTGTAACAAATTGTGAAGTTATGCTATTAGATGAAGTGATGAATGGACTGGATCCAGATAACGTGCAATTAATTTCTAATGTACTTCGGAGTTTAAAAAATGAAGGTAAAATAATTATCATTGCATCACATTTGTTGAATAATCTAAATAGTATTGCTGATGAGGTGTATTTCTTAAAAGATAAGAGGATTGCTTTAAAATATCAACTTGAAGATCAGTGTAATCAATCAATCGAATTACAATTTTCATCAGTGGATAGTTATAAAGAGTTTACTGAACAATTTATGAATATGAATATGCTATCTAATCCATCAGAATTGCTGATCAGTATGAAAGATTTGAATGAACTAGATTCCATATTTTTGTGGATTCAATCAAATTTGAAGGATATATCCAGTTTGACTTATGGAATAAAAGGTTGCGAAATCATTTATCAAGAACTGTTCCATTCAAATGACGAAGGGAGAGAGTAATATGAAAAGCCAGATTATCATGGTATTGACGAATCGACTGGTAAGAATTCAGGTAATCATTTTTCTCTCTATTGTATTTATTTTTTCAATTTTACGTCTCTATGAGCTAAATCATCAGTATCAATTGATGAATGAATTTACTCAAACAAATATAAAAATCCATGAACAATCCAAAAATAGTCTATTAATGGATAGTAAAATGTCACAACGACAGTTACATGAACATGAAAAATTATTCGTTGAGATTGATAATGCATATATAGATGCTGGAAATGCTTTTCAGAATAGAGATTATAGAAAATATATTCAATTAATGATTAAAAGTTGGGAATTAGAAGACTCTATTCGTGAAAAGTATAGGATTACGATTACAAATAAAAATACTTTAGGATCTACTGCATCTAAAAATGGAATATTATTTAAAAAGCAAACACAACAGTCAATGTTGCATTATCAACAATTAGAAGACAAAAATTTTGATGATAAGAATGTAATGAATGAATTGATAGGTATAACTGCTGTTCAGTCTTTCTTACCATTATTGGATTATAAAATTCCAAATATTTTTTTCTTACCATTCCTTTTCTTATTTACGCTAGTGATGTCTAATCCTATATTTTTATCAGATTCTAAACATAGAAGTTTATTGAATGCAAAACCAATTAGTAATTTTAGATACAGTATTCAAAAAATGAGTAGTAAATGGATTGTTATAAGTTTTGTTCAATTTGTAGCATTTCTAATTTATTTTGGAATGATTTCTATAAAAAATGGAATAGGAGATTTTACTTTAAAAACGGTTATATTTAAAAATGATACGCCTATAATTATTTCTTATTTCAGTCTGTTTCTCATTATCCTATGCTTTGTACTGTTGTTGAATTTATTTATTATAAGCTTATGTAGTTTATTAAACCAACTATTTAGTAATCAAATCCTAACATTTCTTTTTGGAATAATCATTATATTTTTAGAAACGGTAATGAAGGTTTTAAATGTTGAAATGCCGTATATTGGTTTTATTCCTTCATCTTATTTTAGTTTTGGATCGGTAATGTATGGAGTTAAAAATGAGTTCTATTTAAATGGACACTTTTCAATGGTTAGAGGAGTGTTAGTACTTGTAATTACTAGTGTAATTTGTTTTATATTTTCTATTGGAATAATGACTTTGAAAGAGAAGAGGGAGCGTTATGAAAAAATTTTCCTCCATTAAATTAGATTATAACTATTTAGTTTCAACGGGTTACTTTATAAAGCTTCCTATCATTATTGTTGTTATGTTTATATTATTGATAGGTTATAACAAATGGGTTCCTACAGAAACACCACAAAAAGTATTAAATACTCAATTTATGATGATGGATGACTTGCAGGCATTAATTGCTAAAGACTACAGTATGCCAAGTAATGTTCGAGAAGAGTCGGAAATGCAAATTGCTCAAATTTATCAAAACTTGTCTGAAGAAAATTTTAGTTATAAAAAGTCTGTTACTTCTAAAAAACTATTGTCCATTTATACAGAACGGATTAGGTTATTAAAAAATCTTAAAGTCTTGTTGCCTAATTATAGTGATAAGTTGCCTGATATTAGTAAGTTGGAAGATGAAAAGCTCATATTAGAATATTTAAGTGATAGTAATCAGGATTATTTGCACTATAAAACAACTTATGTAGTAATAAAACTTATTCTTTATTTTTCAGCTTTTGGTGGGTTTTTATTTCTTTATATACTCATGGTTGCTAATTTTCATAAGCGAAAGCTATCTCATAAAAGTTTACTCAAAGCGTTATCTATTTCGGTTGTACGTCTAAATATAGATGAGTGGTTTTATACGCTGGGATTGTTTTATTTCTTACCAGTAATTATAGTTTTGATAGGAATTTCTTTATATTGTATAGCTTTTGATATTAATTTTTTTAACTATCCATTTTTAATGACAACGTTAAATGGTCCAAGAATCTATTCAGCTTATCATTTGTTGTTTATATCAATCTTTTATCCAGTAGTGTCAACTTATATTTGTTATATTTTTGAAAAAATGTTTGTGTTCCTTTTTAAAGACGAAATATTGTCGATTATTTGCCTTCTTACATTAATTGGTACTTGTACTATTTTTGGTCTATTTAAAAGCCCATTTGGGATGATGATAGTGTTACCAATGATTCAAAACAATCAGTCTCTTATTATAGGGTTTTTAATGTTGAGTATTTGTATGCTGTTGACTTTTTACATTATGAATTATTTACTCAAAAAATTTGTAGATATAAGATAGGGTTGATGGAAGAATGATGCCAGAAGGAAATTTTCTTATATTTGTACGCTAATTAAGTAGTTAAGAAAGGATACGATAAAATTTGACTTTTGTAGTAAATTACAGTACAATTGCATTACATTTTAAGGAGGTGTAATGATGGGAAAAACTGCTACAATTAATGTAAGAGTAGATGAGGATGATAAAAAATCTGCTGAGTTTGTGTTAAATCAACTAGGTATGCCAATGTCTACACTAGTTACTTTACTGTTAAAGCAAGTTTCGTTAACAAAGAGTATACCATTTAATATTTCTTTACCTTTGTCTCCTTATACAGATAGTATTGAAAATATGACTTCTGAAGAATTCGGTAAAATGATGATTCAAGAATTTCAGAATGCTGAAGGGGATAATGTTCGTCCAGTTGATGAATTTTTTAATGAGTTTAGGATGAAAATTGATGGCTAAGATAGAAGTAACAATTACTAAGAATGCTGAAAAAGATATGATGTCAATCTATGAGTATATTTTAAATGACTTGAAATCTCCACAAACTGCATTAAAATACTTCAATCAATTAGCGTCCTCGATAAATAGTTTAAATTTATTTCCTGAGAGATGTCCTATAGTTAAAGAATTTATTAAACTAGGAATTAGAATTAGAAGACTTAACGTCAATAACTATGCTGTGTTTTATAAATATGAGAATAATACAGTTACTATACTTAGAGTGTTTCATGCTTCAAGCAATTTAGAGAAATTGATAAAAGATTTACAGTAACTATTAAATTTATCAACTCCAATTTCTGGATAGATTTTGTCTATTTAGAGATTGGAGTTATTTGTATTTTTCTCTTTTCAAGTGCTAGTGGCTATGTTACAATCGTGTTGTTTATAGAACATAAACTATTTAAAATTTAATAGACAACAAAGGAGTTAAAAACACCATGTATTTAGAGATGTTTTTAGGTGCAGTTGCAGGTTTAAGTTTGTTCTTGTATGGAATGAAATTAATGGCGGATGGATTGCAAAAATTTGCAGGGGATAAGCTAAAAAGTATCGTTCGTACGTTAACAAAAAATCGTTTGATGGCTGTTTTAGTTGGGATGTTCGTCACAATGGTCATTCAAAGTTCAAGTGCTACATCAGTAATGGTAGTCGGATTTGTGAATGCCAGTATTATGACGATTGAACAAGCAGTTGGTGTAATTTTTGGGGCCAATATTGGTACAACAATTACAGGTCAAATGGTTTCCTTTAATCTTTCTAAATGGGCGCCTATTGCAATTGGTACAGGAATTTTAATGGGAGCAATTGTGAAGAATCCTAAGATGAAAGAATTAGCTGAAATCTTAGTAGGGTTCGGAATTTTGTTCATTGGTATGAACTATTTAAAAGACGCTTTAGCGCCACTAAAAGATTTACCAGCCTTTACAGAATGGATTGTTAATTATGGACATAATCCACTATTTGGGGTAGCGCTTGGCTTTATTATGACATTAGCGCTTCAAAGTTCTTCTGCTACAATCGGGGTGTTGATTGCATTAGCAGCTCAAGGTGTATTGCCATTCTCAACAGCTCTTTATATTATTTTTGGGGATAATATTGGAACGTGTACTACTGCATTAATTAGTAGTTTAGGAACATCTAGACGAGGTAAACAAGTTGCAGTGATTCATTTAAGTATCAATATTATCGGTACTATTTACTTCATGCTGTTTTTAACAGGAATTTTAACAAATATCGTAACATCTATGGATGCTACTGATGTTGCAAGACAAATTGCAAATGCTCATACACTATTTAACATTGTAAATGTGATTGTGTTATTCCCATTTGCAAATCTATTAGTGAAATTAGCAGACTTCATTATTCCAGAAACACAAACTGAAATAATGGAATTCGAAGAAAAACAAACAAGCTATTTAGACAAACGTATTTTAGTAACACCATCTATTGCGTTACAAAATACAATGTATGAATTTGCTGCTATGTCTCATGCGGCAGATAAAACTTTAACATATGCAATTGATGCCATTCGTCTAAGAAGTCAAGAAAAGATTGAAAAAGCTTTTGCATCAGAACAAAAAGTGAATCAATTTCAAAAAGCAATTGTGGAATATTTAGTAGAAATTTCTCAACAAAATGTTTCAACAACTGACCAAGAAACGATTGATGAATTATTTAGTACAGCTAACGACGTGGAACGTATTAGTGACCATGCTGAAAATATTGCAGACTTTGCAAAAGCTGTATTAGAACGTGATATTGTATTAGATGAAAAGACTTTATCTGAATTGGAACATGTATTTGAACTAGTACAAAAAGGATTTGCCATGTCAATCGATACTTTATCAACAGGTAATTTAGTCAAAGTTAAAGAAGTAATTACAATTGAGCGAGAAATCGACCGATTGAAAATTGAAATTCGTGATAAGTATATGAAACGAATGAATAAAGGCATTGCAAGTGCTGAATCTGGTATTTTTGTCATGGATTTATTAAGTAACTTAGAACGTATTAGTGACCACTTTAGAAATATTGGTGAGACGGTTCAAAGATTAGGACGTCCAGTAGTTGTAACGGAATAAACAAGTGAAAGATGATGCCAATTGGTGTCATCTTTTTTAGTGATTAATTGTTATTTATAGATAATTATAGTACAATCAATAAGGATAAAAATGTTATAAAAGGAGAATTTCATGTTAAAAGTTTCAAACGTAAGTTTATTATTTTCAGATCGTAAATTATTTGATGAAGTAAATATTACATTCACACCTGGTAACTGTTACGGAGTAATCGGAGCAAATGGTGCGGGTAAATCTACATTTTTAAAAATCTTATCTGGTGAATTGCAACCAACAACAGGGGAAGTTATTTTAGATCCTCATGAACGTTTAACAGTCTTAAAACAAGACCACTTTGCTTTTGAAGAAGAACGAGTAATTGATACAGTTATTATGGGACATAAACAATTATTCGATATTATGAAAGAAAAAGATGCCATCTATATGAAAGAAGAATTTACAGAAGAAGATGGTATTCGTGCTGCTGAACTTGAAGGAGAGTTTGCAGAATTAAATGGTTGGGAAGCGGAAAGTGATGCTTCACAATTATTACAAGGTTTAGGAATTGCAGAAGACTTACACTATAAATTAATGAGTGAATTAGTGGAAGCTGAAAAAGTAAAAGTATTACTAGCTCAAGCATTATTTGGTAAACCTGATGTCCTATTACTAGACGAGCCGACAAACGGTTTAGATGCAAAATCAATCGCATGGTTAGAAGAATTTTTAATTAACTTTGAAAATACTGTTATCGTTGTTTCCCATGACCGTCACTTCTTAAATAAAGTATGTACACATATGGCTGACGTTGACTTTGGTAAAATTAAATTATTCGTAGGGAACTATGATTTCTGGTTACATTCAAGTCAATTAGCCGCTAAATTAATGGCTGACCAAAATGCTAAAAAAGAAGAAAAAATTAAAGAATTACAAGAATTTATCGCACGTTTCTCTGCGAACGCTTCTAAATCAAAACAAGCGACATCTCGTAAGAAAATGTTAGATAAAATTACACTAGACGATATTCAACCATCAAGCCGTAAATATCCATTCGTTGGATTTACTCCTGCAAGAGAAATCGGAAATGATTTATTAATGGTTGAAGGATTATCAAAAACTATTGATGGCGAAGTGATTTTTGAAAATGTAAGCTTCCAATTGAAAAAAGATGATAAAGTTGCTTTCTTAAGTCGTTCAGATATTGCGATTACAACATTATTCAAAATTTTAACAGGGGAAATGGAAGCAGATAGCGGTACATTCAAATGGGGAGTAACAACTAGTCAAGCTTACTTACCAAAAGATATGACGGAAGAATTCTCAAATCCACAATTAAATATTTTAGAATGGTTACGTCAATATGCACCGGTTGAAGAACAAGATAATACATTCTTACGTAGCTTCTTAGGTCGTATGTTATTCTCTGGAGACGATGTTATGAAACAAGTAACAGTTCTTTCAGGGGGAGAAAAAGTACGTTGTATGTTATCTAAATTAATGTTATCAAAAGCGAATGTCTTATTATTAGATGACCCAACAAACCACCTAGACTTAGAATCTATTACAGCATTAAATGATGGATTAATTGCCTTCAAAGGTTCATTATTATTCTCAAGTCATGACCATGAGTTTATTCAAACAACAGCGAACCGTATTATTGAAATCGGACCAAAAGGTGTCGTGGATCGTTTAGAATCAACATATGATGAATTCTTAGAAAATGACGAAGTTCAAGCACGTGTAGATGCTTTATATCAATAAGATCGACTTTAATTTGCTATAGGAGAGAAGCGCTATGAAAAAAATTTATTTTGCCAGTCCATTATTTTCAGAAATGGAATTAGCTTTTAACGAAAGTTTTGTTAAACGAATTCGAGAAGAATATCCGCAATTGGAGGTTTATCTTCCTCAAGAACAAATGGCGATTAATGATAAAAATTCTTTTGCAGATTCAACGATGATTGCTAGATATGATACAGATGCTTTACTAGATGCAGATTTAGTTATTGCCATTTTAGATGGTGCGATTATTGATGCAGGTGTTGCTAGTGAGATTGGAATTGCGTATCAAGCTGGTATTCCAATTTTGGCTTTATATAGTGATAGTCGTCAATATGGGGCTGAAAATGCAGAAAAATTAGTAGCATTACAAGAAGTTGCTGAATCTCAATTCCCATATGCAAATTTATATACAGTAGGTCTCATTAAATTAAGAGGGGAAGTCTTCTCAAGTACGCAAGAATTACTAGAAGCTTTACCAGCTTATATTATGGCTTAAGTACTGTGTTTTTGTTTATTTCTTATGAACAACATTAAAAAAATATTAATTTTATTTCCAGTTACAATGGTTTTGTCAATTATGATAGTATTTTTACTTGGAAATTGAATGATAATTTTTATACTATTAGTGATGAGTCGGAGTAGAGACTTTAAACCTACTTCCAGAGGTCGGAATGGAGACTGAAAACCCATATCCAGTGCAGAAGGAAACTGTGAAAAACCAAAGGAGGTTGATTTTTCAGCCTCCTTTTTTTTGAGGTGAGACGATGGTAGAACAATCATTTAAAGAAAAAGTACGATTAAAATTGATGGACTGTGCAGTTTTATACTATGATTTGCTAGTTCGGAAAGATTACCTAATTTTCTCCAGGGATTTTAAATATCAGAAATATTATATCGTTTCTGCTTTTGAGGATAATTTTTTACATTTAACAGGAGTTCACACAAACTTAAAAGCAAAAAAGTTTTGAGTCTTCGGAATATATAGTGGAATTACTTTCTTAATAGTTTAAAAACAACTGGTGT
>CAUQAL010000029.1:0-15186 GCA_963515985.1 uncultured Granulicatella sp. | reverse complement strand
GGTAGTATCTTTTTGTCTTTTTTTCGTACATTGTTTCAAATAAAAATCGAGACTACAGGATCGACTTTTAGGTATGAGACAGCGTTAGCTGGCTGCTACCGTCCTTTTGCTACTATATCTAAAAAGGCTATAAGGAAATTTTACTGTAACGAATCGATAAACCTTCCAAACGCTTCTTGTCCTTCGGTTGTTTGTTTAAAGACGCCGGCATTTTCTAAACCGCGTTCAAAAATTTCACCAACTTTTTGACGAATCAAAGTTTCAACATTGTCTGAAGTGATTTTTTCATTGTCTTTAATTTCGTTAGCCCATGCTTTATGCATTTCAGGCATTTGATGAGCTTGACCTAGTAAGTAGTTTTCAACTTCTTTTAGTTCTGTTTTTAAACGAGGAGGAAGAATCGCTAGACCCATAACTTCAATTAATCCAATATTTTCTTTCTTAATTGGATGTACGTCCACATGAGGATGGAATATACCATCTGGAAATTCTTCCGTTGTACGATTATTTCTAAGTACTAAATCTAATTCATAGATACCATCACGAACACGTGCAATTGGTGTAATCGTATTATGAGGTGTTTCTTCAGTAAATGCTAAAATATCCGCACTTTCATCTGAATAATTTCTCCATTTATCTAAAATATGAGTCGCTAATTGAACAATTTGTTTTGTATCTTTACTTGCTAAACGAATAACGGATAAAGGCCAATGTAAACGAGAGACCGTTCCGTCAAAACCTTCAAATGAGTAGTTTTCTAAAATTGGTGCAACATCCATTGGAAAGACATGTCGACCAGATTGATAGTGATCATGGACTAAAATAGATCCACCTACAATTGGTAAATCAGCATTTGAACCAACAAAATAGTGAGGGAACTGACGTAAAATATCCATTAAATTCTCAAATGAACGTTCTGTAATTTGCATCGGTCGAGGTACTTGAGTTAAGAAAATAGAATGTTCGTTAAAATAAGAATATGGGGAATATTGGAATCCCCAATCTTCATGATTAATTTCTAAACGAATAATTCTATGATTGCTTCTAGCAGGGTGATTGAAACGTCCATAATACCCTTCATTTGTCATCGTTAATTGAGAAGCAGGGTAACTAGATTGTTTGACTAATTTTGCTTGTGCAATCGCTTTTGGATCTTTTTCAGGTTTTGATAAATTAATTGTAATTTCTAAAGTACCATATTTTCCAGAATATGGAAATTGAATATTTTTAGCAATGGCTCTTGTTTGGATGTAATGATTTTTTTGGCTTAATTCATAAAAATAATCAGTTGCTTTTTCTGGATTTTCTTTATAATGGTTCCAAAAATTTGCATTTACTACGGATGGAAGAGGCGTTAATAAATTCATAACGGCTGCTTCAAATGCTTCTTTTTCAGGTAAAATATCTTCAATCACTCCTAATTCTATCGCTAATTGAATGATTTCGTCTACTGAATCTTCTAACAATGGTAATTGATTTTGTGAAGTATCAGCTGGCTTATAATCCTCTAATTGTAATAAATGAAGTAATTGATTCGTTGTATAAATTTCGTCCATTGGATCTAATAATTTTTCTAGTTTTGCTTTTTCAATAAAGTTTGTAATACTATGATACATATTCCTTTTTCTCCTAACCCATGTAGTAATAATATATAAAAAATACAAGCGTTAACATTTCTTTTCCCATTAAAATGTAACGACTTTTATATATAAGACTATTATAAAATGAAAGTATAAAAAAACAAACCATTTTTAGCATAAAAACTAAAAATAGTTTGAGAAATTTAAAAAACTCAATCATTATTTGAAAAAAGCCCAAATATAATCAATAATGGCTGTTAATCCATAAGTATATGCCGCTAAAGTGATTGGCTTACAAATTAAAATAATCAAGATGAATTTTTTATAGCTCATTTTTGTTAAACCCGCTAGCATACATAGGAAATCATCAGGTGAAACAGGAAAAGCCATCATGAAAGTAAAGAAGTAATCAAATTTATTTCCACGATTTAACCAACCGATATAACGATGATAGGTGCTATCATTGACCATTGATTTTACAAATAGTTGTCCATAAATTCGAGCTAAATGGAAAGCGATAATGGAACCGATGATAATACCGATATAATTGTATATATTTCCGATAAACATTCCGTAAATATAGACTCCAGCAATACTAGTTAAGGCACCCGGAATAATTGGAATAACTGTTTGCAAAATTTGTAATAAGATAAAAACAGGTGGTCCCCATATACCCGCACGTTGCATATATTCACTCAGTGCTTCTTGGGAAGTAAATAATCCTTTTTGATATGCCCAAATACAAAAGATGACCGTTGCGATTGCTCCTGCGATAGAAGCAGCATGCATCATTCTTTGTGCAAATGGAGACAAAGGCTTACCTTGTTTAATTTGTGTTTCAGTCATATATTCTCCTTTATTTCAAACGATTTTCAATAGCTACTTTATCATAAAAAGCTTGCCATTGTTGGAGTACATTTTCTTTAGAGTAAAATTGCTCTCCTTTTTTAGATTTTTCGCAAGCTTCTTGATAGAAGGCCTCATCTTGTTGTAATTGACGTAAAATTTCTTGGAATTGTACTTGGGAATTTCCTTTTAAATAATAATCAAATAAAATAGGGCGATACTCTCTTAAATCTCTTAATAATAATGGAATATTCGCATTCATGGATTCTAAAATCGTCATTGGGAATAACTCTTCAAACGAAAGTTGTAACATTACATCTCCCATATTAAAGAACTCATTCATACGATTTCTTTCTACAAGACCTAAGAAATGAACATTAGTTGGTAATTCATCCATGTGTTCCATAATTTCTTTTCGACCTTCAGAAATCCCTTTAAACGCAAAGTCACCCGCCCATACAAATTGGATATCAGGCATTTTTTTCGCTAAATCAATAAATTCTAAAACACCTTTTCTCATTTGTAATTGTCCTGCAGATACAACGGTAAATTTATCTGGATCTAATCCGAAAGATTCCCGAAGAGTTGCTTTTGAACGATCCGTAATTTTATAAAAAGTATCACGTGATACAAAGTTTGGAATGTAAGTGATTCTTTCTTTTGGAATTCCATAATGTTCTAGATCTTCAATAAAACGTGGATTAACGGTTACTAGATAATCTGCTTGTTTATAAAATTGAAGAACATATTTATAAAATAATTCTTTAATCGGACGAGGTAGGGAAATACTTTTTTCTAAAGTTTCCGGTAAAAAGTGAACAGAAGCAATCATTGGACGGTTTTGTCTTGTGATAACAGATTTTATTAAAAAATCTGGATTAATCGTATGAATATGAGTAATATTGTATGTTTTTAATTGATTCACAACGACTTGATAGTCTTTTAAACCTTCTGTTACGAGATTAATTTGTTCTTCTGTAGCAGATAGAACCCCTTGTCCTTTTACACTATCTGCTCGTGTAAGCATATTGATCGTTAACATATTGACTCCTTTAAGAAACAATTTCGTTTACTATTCTACCATGAAATGAAGCATTTGAAAAATAGCTAGTAAAATCTTAAGAAAAGATTTGAAAATAAAAGATAACTTTTTGCCTTATGGGTAATTTTTTTGTATACTAGATACAGAGAAATCAAGAGAGGTTATTCATGAAGCGTCAAAAAAATAAACCTAAAGGTAAAGCATCTAAAAATTCTAAAGAAGCAATGACATTAGTGGATTGTTATTATATTCCAACAGCAATTGCAGAACATTTTTGCCTATTACGTGAGCATTGTGCGACAGAAGTAGAACAAACATTGTTACAGGACTATGCAAAAGTTCAAAGAGAACATCGGGATGACATTGGCGAAGTAATTGTTGCATATGATGAAGCTGGTGTATATCATGGCGAGATTAGTTTAAGTCCAACTGAAATATCAAAATTAGAAAAAGAAATTTCAGCCGAGAGATTGGATAAATATTTAGAAATTTATTTTAAATAAGATATTTTAAATAATGGATGAAGTATAATCTGTAACAACTCCTGTTGGAAATTCCTTCAGGAGTTTTTTAAGTCGTGTGATTTGCCTCAATACTTTGAGCTTGATATCATCAAATAGAAAGGTAGGAGATACTATGGAATTAGGAATTCGTAATTTTACATTTAGAAACCCAACAAAAATTTTATTTGGAAAAGATCGTATTAAGGATATTGATGGAGAAATTCCAAAAGATGCAAAAGTATTAATTTTATATGGCGGTGGTTCTGTTAAACGGAATGGAGCTTTCGACCGTGCTGTACAAGCATTAGAAAATCGTGAATGGGATGAGTTTGGAGGAATCGAAGCAAACCCAACATATGAAACATTAATCAAAGCTGTTGCACGTGTAAAAGAAGAAGGTTTTACTTATTTACTAGCAATTGGTGGTGGTTCTGTCATTGATGGAACAAAGTTTGTAGCAGCAGCAAGTGTTTTTGATGGCAATCCATTAGATATGTTTAGAGGAGGCTTTGGAAAAGGTCTTCCTGTTACGAAAGCTGTTCCATTTGGAACGATTTTAACATTACCTGCAACTGCATCTGAAATGAATAGTGGTGCGGTGATTACCTTTGTAGCATTAAAAGCAAAAGTAAGTTTTCGACCAGATGTTACATTCCCTCAGTTTTCAGTACTAGAACCTGAATTAACGTATACATTACCAAAACGCCAATTAGTCAATGGTGTATTAGATACCTTTATTCATACAATGGAAAATTATTTAACCTACCCTGTAGATGCAAAATTACAAGATCGTTATGCAGAAGGGATTTTACAAACATTAATTGAAATTGCACCAACAGTCATTGATGAGAATAATCATGACTTTGCTGCAAGAGCGAACTTTATGTGGTGTGCAACAAATGCATTAAATGGAACAATTTCTGCAGGTGTGCCGACAGACTGGGCAACTCATGCATTAGGACATGAAATTACATTAAATCATGGAATCGATCATGGACGCACATTATCGATTGTGTTGCCAGCGATGATGAAAGTACGGAAAGAACAAAAATGGGATAAACTCATTCAATATGGAAAACGAGTGTGGGATTTATCTGGAACACCAGAAGAAATCGTCAATGGAGCAATAGAAAAAACAGAAGAATTTTTTGTATCATTAGGTGCACCAATTCGATTTAAAGATATTTCATTAGATGAATCAGTCATTGAAGCATTAGTGGAAGGATTAGGACGTCACGAGAAAATTCATTTATCTGAGCATCATAATTTAGAATTAGAAGATGCAAGAATCATTTATCAAACAGCATTATAGTAGGGGAAAGGAGCGAAAAAATGGCAAGTGAATTAATTGAAGAAAAGTTAAAACAATTGCCTGATTTACCAGGATGTTACTTGATGAAAAATCAAGAAGATGAAATTATTTATATTGGTAAAGCAAAAAACTTAAAAAATCGAGTTCGCTCCTATTTCCGTGGAGCACATAATACTAAAACTGAAAAATTAGTAAGTGAAATTCATCATTTCGAATTTATTGTTACAAAAACGAATAAAGAATCATTATTATTAGAGATTAATTTAATTAAGAAATACCAACCTTATTACAATATAAAATTAAAACAAGGAACCATGTATCCTTATTTAAAAATTACAAATGAGAAAGATCCTCAACTGATTATTACAAGTAATGTAGAAAAAGATGGGGGCATGTATTTTGGACCTTATCCGAATGTTTATGCTGCAACAGAAACGCAACAATTGATTCAAAAAATTTATCCATTAAGAAAATGTGGGAAAAATGAAACACGTGCTTGTTTTTATTATCATTTAGGGCAATGTATTGGCTGTTGTGATCATGAAGTTTCACCAGAAATTTATCAACAACAAAAGAAAAAAATTCAGAGGTTTCTTGAAGGTGATGTAAAAGAAATTAAGCAAGATTTACAAAAGAAAATGGATGAAGCTTCAGAACAATTAGAATTTGAACGAGCCATTGATTATCGAAATCAAATTCAATATATCGAAACAACCGTAGAAAAACAGCATATTATGTCTCAAGACTTTACAAATCGGGATGTATTCTCATTCCATATGGATAGAGGTTGGATTTCTATTCAAGTCTTTTTACTTAGACAGTCTACAATTATCAAGAGAGAAGCAGCATTATTCCCGATTTATAATTCAGCTGAAGAGGAATTGATATCATTTATTGTACAATTTTATCAAGAACAAAATCACATTTTGCCAAAAGAAATATTAGTTCCAGCAGAAATTGATAAGGAATTATTAGCTGAAGTATTAGAAGTCAAAGTCTTAACTCCTCAAAGAGGACCGAAGAAGCGGATGCTTGATTTAGCGACACAAAATAGTGAAGTAGCTTTACTTGAAAAATTCAAGATTGATGAGAATAGTCAGCAAAAAACTTTAGGGGCGGTAGAACAATTGCGACAAGCACTTGATTTAAGCCGTTTAAGCGTGATTGAGTCATTTGACCACTCGAATATTCAAGGGACAAATCCTGTATCAGCCATGGTTGTTTATCGAGATGGAAAACCGGAGAAGAAAAGTTATCGAAAATTCAATATTAAAACAGTTCAAGGGAGTCATGAATTTTTAACGACTCAAGAAGTTGTTAGAAGACGATATTCAAGATTATTAAAAGAACAGAAACCTTTACCGGATTTAATTTTGATGGATGGTGGAAAAGTTCAGATGAGAGCTGCTATGGAAGTGTTAGAAGATGAACTTGGCTTATCTATTCCAATTGCAGGAATGGTTAAGGATGAGAAGCATAAGACCGCTCATTTGTTATATGGAGAAGATTATGAACAAATCGAACTAGATCCAACGAGTCAAGCTTTCCATCTATTACAACGAATTCAAGAGGAAGTCCATCGATATGCGATTACGTTTCATCGTCAGGTACGAAGTAAAAATGCTTTTTCTTCGATTCTTGATGAGATTGAAGGGGTTGGACCAAAGACACGTACGAAACTATTACAGCATTTTAAAACGATGAAGGGAATCCAGGAGGCGACAGTCGAGGAGATTCAAAAGCTTGGAATTTCTGAGAAAATTGCGATAAGAGTGAAAGATTCATTAAAATAATTATATAGGGATTTCACTGGGGGTGTGAGACCCGCCAGCAGCCTCCTTCGGAGTCTCATGGCTAACATTTGAGCCTAGGGTCTCAAATGTTGCCTTAAAAACTTACTGACCACAGGAAACTTTTATTTAATATCTGTGTGAAATCCCATGTGTGTCATTCATTAATGAATGATACGTTTAAGATGTTCTTTACGGAAACTCATTGATGTACTGGCGTGTGGCAAAGGCGCGCTTTGCGCTGTTTGTCTATTCGTGTACATGGATGGTGATTTCTCTTGGGGTGTGAGGCTATGTTTTGGGAGAGGTGTGTAAATTCATACTCACTTCTGTACCTTTAATTGTTATAAAAAGTTTTATAATCGATTAAGTGTTTATATAACAGATATTTTTATCTGTTATATTTTTTTACTAAAATAGTAAAAAGTAATTGATTTCCTTTTCAAGGTGTGTTATTTTATGTTAGTCAAAAATATATGAAAAAAGGTAGGTAAAATCATGAATAAATGGTTTAAACTAGGTGCAGTTGCTGCAACATTATTTTTAGGAGCTTGTTCTACTTCAACAAGTACTACAACAAATAAGGAGACTGTATCACAAGCGCAAAAGAATTGGGATGCAATTGAGAAAGCAGGAAAGATTAAAGTTGCAACAGCAGGTACTCTATATCCACAATCATTCCATAATGATAAAGATAATTCATTAACAGGTTATGATGTTGAAATTATGAAAGAAGTAGCTAAACGCTTAAAATTAGAAGTTGACTTCACTGAAATGGGAGTTGACGGTATGTTAACAGCTTTAGATAGTGGTCAAGTGGATATTGCGAACTACTCAATTGAAGAAGGATCAAAATATGTTGATAAATATTTACGTACTGAACCTCATAAATATTCATTTACATCAATGGTTGTTCGTGAAAGTGACAATTCAGGAATTTATTCATGGGCTGATGTAAAAGGTAAAAAAGCTGCAGGGGCAGCAAGTACTAACTACATGAAAATTGCTAAAAAATTAGGAGCAGAGTTAGTAGTGTATGACAATGTAACAAATGATGTATACGTATCTGACTTAGTAAATGGACGTACTGATGTTATTATCAATGACTACTATTTACAAAAAATTGCTGTAGCATTTGTAAAAGATACTTTCCCAATTAAAATTAACGAAGGTGTTTTCGCAAACCCTTATAGTGCAAGCTTCTCAATTAAATTAGGAAATGAAGTAATTCAACAAAAATTCAATGAAGCATTAAAATCAATGAAAGAAGATGGAACTTTAACAGAAATTTCTAAAACATTCTTTGCTGGTGAAGATGTAACTCAACCAAAAGACATAAAATTAGAAAAAATTGATTTTTCTGATGTAGAATAAGAGGCGATGACGATTGTTTAATCTTAAGTTAGCAATTCATAGTCTATCTTTTGTATTAAGTGGATTACAATATACATTAGGAATTGCTGCAGTTAGTTTCATATTAGGAACAATTCTTGGATTCCTATTTGTGTTAATGAAACGCTCACCATTTCTAGTATTAAGATTAATAGCTAATTTTCATGTTTCTTTTATGAGAGGAACTCCTACATTAGTATTTTTATTCTTATTATATTTTGGATTGCCTTATTTTAAAATTCAACTTCCGGCTATTATTTGTTCTATTATCTGTTTCAGCATTGTGAGTAGTGCCTATATTTGTGAAGTATTACGATCTTCAATTGATGCCGTAGATTATGGACAGTGGGAAGCTTCTACTTCCTTAGGATTGAATTATTTTCAAACATTAAGAAGAGTCATTGTTCCTCAAGCTTTTAGAATTTCAGTGCCACCTTTAAGTAATGTGTTATTAGATATGATAAAAGGAACTTCGTTGGCAGCAATGATTACGGTACCTGATATTTTTCAAAATGCTAAAATTGTTGGAGGTCGAGAATTCGACTATATGACGATGTATATTTTAGTAGCGTTAATTTACTGGAGTATCTGTTTAGTGTTTGAACAAGGTCAGAAAATTTTAGAAAAAAGATTATCATTATATTAAGATTGAAGAGGTTGGAATTCCAGCCTCTTTTTGTATGCAACGAGGATTGCTAGAGATTTTAAGGAAAATATGGTAGACTATCCAGGAAGAAAAGGAGTGGTGATCATGAAAAAATTAGCAATTATAGGCACAGGGTGGATATCTTCTTCTTTTGTAGAAGCAGTGCAACAAACAAATAGTTTTGAAGTAGTATCTGTATACAGTAGAACACTAGAAAAAGCAGAAGAATTTGCTACAAAACACCAGATTCCTTCTTGTACAAATCAATGGACTGAATTTTTATTAGAAAATAATTGGGATGTTGTCTATATCGGATCACCAAACCATACACATGGTGACTATTCAAAACAATTATTAGAACATCAAAAAAATATAATTGTTGAAAAACCATCCTTTTTATCGGCTGAAGAGTGGGATGAAGTTCACCAATTAGCGACGGAAAAAAACTTATTCGTGATTGAAGCTATTCGTCATTATTATGAACCAGCCTTCCAAGAAATTAGAAAAATAATTACTCCTAGAATGAATGAAGTAAAAGGAGTAGTTTTATCGTACGCAAAATATTCTTCAAAATATGATGCATTTTTAAGAGGTGAAATTGCGAATTCATTTTCATTATCTTCTGGTGGGGGTGCTTTAATGGATTTAGGAGTTTATCCTATTTACAATGCGATTAGTTGGTTTGGAATGCCAGAAAAAGCTCATTACCAAGCACGTAAATTACAAAATCAAGCGGATGGACAAGGAATTGTATCATTGGAGTATCTAACATTTGATGTTACAATTTTTGTTGGGAAAGTGTTAAACGTATGTCTTCCTCAAGAAATTTACTTTGGTAAAGAAACGTTGCAAATCAATGACTGCCAAGAAATTAAAGAAGTCAAAACACTATATATGAGTGAAGTTGTGGAAACAAAGGAATATGAACTTCGTAAAAATCCATTAGAATGGGAAGCCATTGCATTTGCAACAATATTAGAACGTACACCAGAATCCATAAAACAATATGAACAAAGTAAAAAAATAAGTCGCAATGTTTTAGAAGTGATTGAAGCATTAAGAAATTCAGCAGGAATTACATTTAATT
Organism: uncultured Granulicatella sp.; assembly: GCA_963515985.1. Taxonomy (GTDB): domain Bacteria; phylum Bacillota; class Bacilli; order Lactobacillales; family Aerococcaceae; genus Granulicatella. Next base: position 4,988 of record CAUQAL010000029.1, on the reverse strand, counting down.
AAGGAGAAAGCATGAGAGAATATATTCAAAACAAATGGAATGAAAAAGGTTTTAAAGACTTAACGCCGATTCAAGAAGCAACAAAGGAATTGATTCAAAATGGGGAAGATGTAGTAGCAGTCTCTCCAACTGGAACAGGAAAAACATTAGCTTACTTGTTACCCTTATTAGAAAAAATTGAAATCAATCATGAATTACAAGCAATCATTTTAGTACCTAGTCAAGAATTAGCACAACAAATTGGAGAAGTCATTCGTGAATGGAAATTGCCAGAACTAACTATGTTAGTTTTAGCAGGAGGAGCTAATGTAAAGCGTCAAATTGAAAACTTAAAGAAAAAACCAGAATTAGTCGTTGGTACACCAGGACGATTAACAGAATTAGCGAATCAAAGAAAATTAAAACTTCATCAAGTTCAAACACTTGTTTTAGACGAAGCAGATTATTTATTAGCGCAAGAACATTTAGAACAAACTCGTTCCTTTATAAAAAAATGTCCATCACAACGACAAATGATTTGCTTTTCAGCCACTAAAAATGAAATATTAGAATCTATTCACCAATGGATTAATATGACACCAAAATGGGTTGAAAATGAAAAGAAAATGGCCGGGAATGAGAATGTAAAACATGTGTATATTGAATCTCCTGTACGTAAAAAAGATGAATTGTTAAGAAAGTTTGCAAATATGAAGGAATATCAAGCATTAGTATTTGTCAATTCACTCGCAAATGCAGGAATTTTAGCAGAAAAATTACAGTATCACAATATTCCTTGTGCATTATTAACGAGCCAAGAAAATCAAATCAATCGTAAAGCTGCAATTCAAGCTTTTAAAAAAGGAGAAGTTCCTATTTTATTAACAACGGATGTGGCAGCACGTGGATTAGATATTGAAGATTTACCAGTCGTCATTCATTATGACTTACCTGAAAATAAAGAGGTATATACTCACCGTTCAGGAAGAACTGGAAGAATGGGAAAAGATGGATTAGTTATTAGTTTTGTTACAGAAAAAGAAGTAAGAGACTTGAAAAAATTGATCCCAGCTGATGCAACACTAGAAGCATTTCAAGTTCATTCAAGCCAACTACAAGTTGCACAGAAGAAAAAAGTGGTGGAAAAGAAACCTTATAAACCAAAAGAGAAAAAAGGAACTGCTAAAAAAACTTATTCATCAAAAGATAAAAAATTCTTTAAAACTAAAAAATCATCAGGAAAGAAAAAGTAAAAAGGAGTCTCTTAAATGCTTACATGGGAGTTTTTAAAAAATCATTTAGAAGAATATCGTTTACCGTATGAAGACAAAGCTGTGTTCATTCAAGTCAAAAGACTCATTCATGAAGATGATGCAATTTGTTATTGGTCTTCAAAGGGATGTGTATTTTTTGGGTTAAAAGATGATGCGACTTTTACTGATACAAGACCTCTACTATTTCCAGTTGAACGAGTAGAGAAAGTACAGTATCAAAAGAAATTTTTATCAAATGATGAATTTAGTTTTGAAGTTGAAGGAGAAAAGTTTCAATTTGAAATTCCTCATCGTTCTAAATATTTTTCAAATCAAAAAGAACAATTAAAACTGTTCCGAGTAATGATGGAACAATAAAGGAGACGGAGATGGAAATTATTCGTTCGCACCAAAATGCAATGGTAAAAAATTATCAAAAGTTACAAACTTCCAAAGGTAGAAAAAAAGCGGAAGCGTATATGATTGAAGGGGAACATTTAGTTGAAGAAGCCATTCAATCAAATATTTCCATTCAACGCTTGGTAGTTAGTGAGGACACGGTTCATATTTATGAAAAATGGACAAAGAGCTATCCAACAATGTTTGTTTCAAAAGAGGTGTTTGAAAAGTTATCGATGACTCAAACGAATCAAGGTATTTTAGCGATTGTACCATTAGAAAAGAAACCATTGGTTGAAGTTCCTCAGGGGCGTTATCTTTTAGCAGATGCGGTTCAAGACCCAGGTAATTTAGGAACGATTATTCGTACTGCCGATGCTGCAGGATTTGATGCAGTTGTTTTAGGAGAAGGCTGTGTGGATTTATACAATGATAAAGTTGTTCGCTCCATGCAAGGAAGCCAATTTCACGTAGCGATTTATCATGAGAATTTAACGGATGTATATGGGAAGTTAAAAGAAAATGATATTCCAATCGCGGTAACAGCACTTCATCGTGATGCTAAAGATTTCAAATGGTTAACTGGCAGAGAGTCTGTTGCGATTGTTGTTGGAAATGAAGGGAATGGCGTTCGTGACGAATTGATTGAATCTGCGGATTTCATTATTCAGATTCCAATGTTTGGTCAAGCGGAATCGTTGAATGTAGCGATTGCTAGTGGGATACTAATGTACCAAACGAGAGTATAGGTGTTTGGGATTGGGCTGATGTTGTGAGGCCGCCAGCAGCCTTGCGATGCCAATCTCATGGCTAATTTTTGAGCCTGAGGTCTCAAAAATTGCCTATGAAAGTACTCTGGAAACAGAGTACTTTCATTTAGACAACAGCGCCCAATCCCATGAGTTTCGGTCATAATACGAGGATACGTTTAGGATGTGGGGTACGAAAGTGTATTTTATGTTCTGTCGTGTGGCAGAGGCGCGCTTTGCGCTGTCTGCCTATGGGGGGCTTGGGTTGTGAGGCTGCCAGCAGCCTTGCATTGCAAGTCTCATGGCTAATTTTTGAGCCTAGGGTCTCAAAAATTATTGAATGTTAACGCTTTCTGTTGTATAATTTATTTAGCAAGAGATAGATCAAAAATTATCTAAGATTGGAGGGAGAATTATGTTGATGTTTGATTTATCTAGGTATAAAAACGGTGATTTAATAGTTTAAAATAACAGGATTAACGTCTTATATCGAAAATATAAATTTAAATCTTGATTATATTTCGTTATAAATTGTATTCTAAGAAATAAAATTCTTTAGTGTCAAAAAATTATGTAATTATAGAAGGAGTTGTATAAAATGAATAAATTTATTAAATTTATTATGGTTATGTGCTTTACGTTGTTTTTAGGTAATTTTTTATTTTCACAAAATGCAAACGCTTCAACGGTTCCGTTTAGGGTTTCGACAAATACTGAAATTGACTCTAAAGAATTTCCTTCTGTTGGTACTTTTAGAAGTCGTGGTTCTTGCGAAGAGTTAGTTCGTAGAGGATTGTTATCTAGCAGAAGCTGCGGAAATTCTGGTAATAAACCAAAATCTGGTGAAATTGAATTAAGAAAAGAAGAATGGGATTGCGTTTTAAAATCTTTAGGATTTGTAGGAGGTATTTCTGCTAATCCCTATACTCTTATTGGTTGGATTCTTTCATCATTTAAAGGTATTTCTGCATTAAATGCTTGTAGGGGAATTTAGCAATGAGAAATGACCGATTATTTATGTACCTTTTACTAGCTTTTTTACTATTTGATTATTTTGTTTTGAAGCATTCATTTATTTGGATTCTGTGTGAATTTTGCTTACTTATTTTGTCGTATTATTTGCTATATTTTTGCCGTTTTACCAAAAATTTGTCTAAAATTGTTAAAATTTTATTTACCGAAGGCTTAATAGTTGCATTTTTTTGTTTTACGATTTTCGTTCCAAAAAATTCTTTATGGATGTACCAAGGAAGTGAATACACACAGGCAACATGGTCTTTTAATCTGATTGATCATTCACAAATTAAAGAACGTTTAAATAGGGAAAGTAAATCCATTCGTTTTTTATATATAGGGAGAGAATCATGTCCATTTTGTAAAAAATTTGTACCAAAGTTAAAAGAAGCGGCAAAAAATGCAAAAGTAACAGTGTACTATATCGATACAGAAATTAAATCGGATGAATTATATGATTTTGCTGAAAATTATCAGATAGATTCTATTCCTTCGTTATTAGTGCTAAATGATGGGCATCAGGAGAAAAAATTAACGGATGGAAGTCAGCTTACAGTAGAAGAGTTAACGAAGTTCTTGAAGGATAATAAAAAATAAATTATAAATAATCGTTGGAACTATTTTTATGATATTTCATTAAAATATAGATAATTATAACGTTTTTGAGCGTTTTGTTTGATTGATATTTTTATCTGTGCTATACTATTTATGAATTAAGATGACGTGGAAAGGAGAGTGAGCAGGAATGCTCACTCTTTTTACGCAGTTTTGTAAAGGAGGTTATCTATGAGTAAAGTAGCAGAATTTGTTTCAACACTCGCTTTGCCAGTTATTGAAGCAGAAGGGTTTGAATTAGTCGATTTAGAGTTTGTAAAAGAAGGGAAAAATTGGTTTTTACGTTTTTACCTTGACAAACCAGGTGGAATTGATTTAGATGATTGTGCGTTTATGAGTGAAAAATTTAGTGAATTATTAGATGCACAAGATCCAGATCCGATTCCTCAAGCGTATTTCCTTGAAGTATCTTCTCCTGGTGCTGAACGTCCTCTGAAAACTGAGAAAGATTTGAAAGAAGCGATTGGACAATATGTTCATTTATCTTTCTATCAACAAGTTGAAGGTGAAAAGTTTTTAGAAGGATTTTTAACAGAAGTAACTGATGAGTCAGTAACTTTAGAAGTGAAAATTAAAACGCGTAAAAAATCAGTTATGATTGTGCGTGAAAATATTGCAAAAGCTCGATTAGCGATTCAATTCTAGGAATCAATGAGAAACATTTTTGACAAAGGAGTCACATTATGAGTAAAGAAATGATTAAAGCATTAAATATTCTTGAAGAAGAAAAAGGGATTTCTAAAGAAGTTGTCATTACAGCTTTAGAAGCGGCTCTTGTATCTGCTTATAAGAAAAACTATGGACAAGCACAAAATGTTGAAGTTGAATTTGATGCTAAAAAAGGAAAAATGCATGTATACGCAGTGAAAGAAGTTGTGGAATATGTATTTGATTCAACACTTGAAGTGAGTATTGATGAAGCACATGAATTACATAAAGCTTATGAAGTTGGAGATAAAATTCGTTTTGAAGTAACTCC
>CAUQAL010000028.1:0-15222 GCA_963515985.1 uncultured Granulicatella sp. | reverse complement strand
AAACAAAAGATGCCTTAGCGAAGACAAAACCAGGTTCATGGGAATATGATATTGAGATTCCAGGATATAAATGTAATATGGCAGATATTATGGCAGCTATTGGATTAGCTCAATTAGAACGCTACGAAGGAATTTTAAATCGTAGAAAAGAAATCGTAGACCAACTAGATGCTGGGTTAAAATCTGATATTATTCAAGTTTTACCACATCAAACAAGTCATTATGAATCATCTAGACATTTATATATTACAAGAGTAAATGGCGCTTCTTATGAACAAAGAGGACAAATTATTGAAAAAATGGCAGAACGTGGTATTTCATGTAATGTGCATTATAAGCCATTACCATTATTAACAGCCTATAAAAACTTAGGATTTGATATTAAAGATTATCCTCAAGCTTATCGTTATTTCGAAAATGAAGTAACCTTACCATTACACACTTTACTAACGGACGAAGATATTCAATATATTGTGCAAAACTATAATGAAGTTGTTCGAGAAGTATTAGAAGCATAGTGATGAAATAAGGAGAAGTGTAGATGAATAATCGATTAAAAATATTATTATTATTTGTATTAGACTCGATCATCGTGCTAGGTTCTGTATTTTTAAGTTTTAGACTTGTAACAGAAGGCTTAATTCGTAATATCCATGCATTAACAGTTACAGCATTGTTATCATTAACAGCTTATTATGTATTTTCATATTTTCTAAATTTATATTGGAGAGATTGGGAATATGCCAGTGTGTATGAAGTAATAACGGTTGTAAAATGTGTTAGTGCTGCAGTCATTGTTTCAACAATTGCAGGAATTGTCTGGTTTAAAACATTAGTGACTTGGCAATTTGTAGTAGTATTATGGCTATTACTTGTTTGTGCAGTAGGTGGAGTTCGACTATCGATGCGTATTTTTAGAGAATATTTTGTAGATAGTGTTGTTATGGAAAATGCGAAACCAACTTTAATTGTTGGTGCAGGAGCTGCAGGAACTTTATTAGTTCGTCAAATGTTAATGCATCCAAAAATGAGAATGATGCCTGTAGCATTTGTTGATGATGATCCAGAAAAACAAAGAAAAGATATTTATGGGGTTCGAATTTTAGGAACTACAAAAGATATTGAAAAAATAGTTCAACATATGGGAATTACTAAAGTTGTTATTGCGATGCCTTCATTACCGAATAAAAAGTTAAATGAAGTATACGATGTTGCACGTAAAACTGGAGCAGAATGTGTCATTCTTCCAAATATTGATGAAGTCATGTCAGGAAACTTACATGTACAGCAATTAAGAAATGTTGAAATTGAAGATTTACTAGGACGTGATCCAGTAGAATTGGATCAAACACTAATTGAAAAACAATTACGTGGAAAACGAATTTTAGTAACTGGGGCAGGTGGCTCAATCGGTTCTGAAATTTGTCGACAAGTTTCTTCATTCCGTCCAAAAGAATTAATTATTTTAGGACATGGAGAAAATAGTATTTATCAATTAAATATGGAATTACTTGGAAAATATGCAGAACATTTTAGAATTACGCCTGTTATTGCAGATGTTCAAGATAGAAAACGTATTTTTGAAGTGATGGAAAAATATCGTCCAGATGTTGTCTACCATGCTGCAGCCCATAAACATGTGCCTTTAATGGAAATTAATCCTAGAGAAGCAGTGAAAAATAATATATTAGGAACTCGTAATGTTGCTGAAGCTGCCAATCATGCAAAAGTAAAAACTTTTGTAATGATTTCAACGGATAAAGCTGTTAATCCACCGAATATTATGGGAGCAACCAAACGCCTATGTGAAATGATTGTTCAAGATATGGCAACGAAGAGTGATTCAACGAAATATGTAGCCGTACGTTTCGGGAATGTATTAGGTTCAAGAGGTTCTGTAATTCCGTTATTTAAGAAACAAATTGCTAAAGGTGGTCCAATTACAGTAACTCATCCAGATATCGTTCGTTACTTTATGACGATTCCAGAAGCAGCACAATTAGTAATTCAGGCTGGCTCTCTAGCACGTGGAGGAGAAATTTTCGTGTTAGATATGGGCAAACCAGTTCGTATTGTTGATTTAGCGAAAAATCTAATCCGCTTATCAGGGTACAGTGAAGATGATATTGAAATTAAATTTACTGGTTTACGTCCTGGTGAAAAAATGTATGAAGAGTTATTGAATGAGGGAGAAATTAATCCAAAACAAATTTTCCCTAAAATTCATATTGGAATTGCAGACAATTCAAAAATTGATCGTGTTTATGACTTTATTGAAAAATTTGAAGATTATTCAGAACAAGAATTACACGATGAATTGATTGATATTGCGAATAAAAAGAAATAAAATAGAGAAGGCTGGACAATGCTCCAGCCTTCTTTTCATAAACACAGATTAAGGAGAAATTATGTTAGTTTCAGTATCAATTAGCGCTTATAACGAAGAAAATTATTTACCAGCAATCTTTGAAAGTTTAGTCCATCAAACGTATCCACATAAACAAATTGAAATTGTTTTGATTAATGCGATGTCAACAGATGGTACAAGAAGATTGATGAATGAGTTTCAAGAATCCTATCAACATGAATTTTATGCAATTAAAATTTTTGATAATCCTAAAAAGACATTGAATACAGGATTGAATTTAGGGTTTAAACATTCTGATGGAGAGTGTTATTTAAAAATTGATGCCCATTCACATATTCCAGAAAATTTTATAGAAAATAATGTAGCAGTCATTCAAACAGGAGAACGAGTTTGCGGTGGAAGAAGACCAACGATTGTTGAAACAGATGATGAATTGGCAAAAACATTACACATCGTTGAAGAATCTGCATTAGGTAGTAGCATCGCTAATTATCGTAAAGGTGATGAGAGTCGTTATGTCGATTCTGTATTCCAAGGAATGTATCATAAAGATGTCGTAGATAAAGTTGGATATTTTGACGAAAAGTTAGTTCGTACAGAAGATAATGAGTTTCATTATCGTATCCGTAAAAATGGATTTAAAATTTGGTACGATACTTCGATTGAATCATTTCAATATATTCGACCAACTTACTCAAAAATGTTAAAACAAAAATTTGGTAATGGTTATTGGATTGGTTTGACGAGTCACGTATGTCGTGAATGTTTATCGTTATTCCATTTTGTACCAGGAGTTTTTGTAGGTACATTATTAGCAACAATTTTAGTTGCTGGAATTTCTGCATTACCATTTTTATTATTAGTAAGTATTTATTTATTAGCGATTATTGGATTGTCACTATTTGAAATTTCGATACATCATTTCCATATCACTCGTTTATTGATTCCATTTTTAATGATTTCCGTACATATTTCTTATGGAATAGGGACGATAAGAGGATGGGTTGAAGGTTTTTGGTGGAAGAAAAGCTATTTTTCAACAATTGAGGAATAAATTTATTAAAAAGTAGTAAATCTCTACTCATGAAATGGTGGAATTATGGTATAATAAATTGATTATAGATTAAAGAGAGGTTGAAAAATTTGAGTAGATTAGAGAATCATGTTCGTAACAAAATTTTGAAAAATAAAAGAAGAAAATGGGCAATATTTTTTGTTGTTCTTGCTGCTACATTTATTACACTGGCAGGAGTTTATATTCGTGCAAGACTAGCTAAAGTAGAAAATGTCATTCACCAAGAAGTTGAAACAGTTAATCTTCGTGAAAAAGAAATAAAAGATAATGATAGTTTTTCAGTATTATTATTAGGAATTGATAATGGAGCTTATGGACGTGGTACTGAAGTAGGTCGTAGCGATACGATGTTAGTCGTAACTGTAAATGAAAAATTAGGAAAGACAACTATTGTAAGTATTCCTCGTGATTCTTATACAGAAATTATCGGCTATGGAACAAATGATAAAATTAACCATGCTTATGCATTTGGACAAGAAAAAATGTCTATCAATAGTGTTCAGAATATGTTAAATCTCCCAATTGATTACTATGTAACAGTGGATATGGGTGGTTTAATGGGCTTAGTAGATGCTGTGGGTGGTTTAGATATTACACCTATATTAACTTTTACATATGAAGGAGAATCCTTTACTGAAGGAGTAGACAGACATGTTGATGGTGAAGCTGCCCTAAGATATGCCAGAATGCGTTATGATGATCCAGAAGGCGATATGGGACGTCAAAAACGTCAACAATATGTCATTCAAAAATTAGTAGAAAAACTATTAAATATTACTTCGGTAACTCGTTATGAAGAAATTTTAAAAACGTTAGAAAATTCAGTTCGTACGAATTTTACACTTGATAAATTATTATCGATAAAAAATAATTATCCAAAAGCGTTGAAAAATTTTGAAAGTGATAAAATTAGTGGTTCAGGAACAATGATTGGTGGAGTTTACTATTTTGTTGTCCCTGAAGAAGAAAGATTACGTATCTCAAATGTTTTAAGAGAATCTTTAGATTTATCAAAAGTTGAATCATTAAAACATATTGAAACAAATGAGACACAAATAGTACCAGATGTTGAAAAACATCAACCGGTTAGTCAGCCATTTTATCAAGAAGAGGCTGCTGATGAGTATGTAGAGCCAGTTCAACCGACTCCTGTAACTCCACCAACTCCAACAACACAACAGACTACAAGTGTTCAAAATACAACAACTATTGAAAAAGTGGATGATAAAAAAGTTGAGACAACAACAAGTGTTCAAAAAGTACAACCAACAACAGTAGCTCCGACTAAAATTGAGTCTTCAACGGTTGAAGTCGCACCAGCACCTACAAATACAACTATTGCACCTAAATCAGCTGCTGTAGAAAAATCAACGTCAAATAATCAACCATAATAAATAATAGAATTTGAGGAAAGTAAATGGTAGAACATCATGATTTTAGTCTTCGCTCGAAAAGAAGACAAAAGAAGACAAAAGGAAAACTTTTATTTATATTTATTTTAATAACAGCATTGTTAGTAGGCACTTCAATCGTATTTGCTGACAAATTAAATTTATTCCACCAAACAATTAATACGATTACTCAAGATGTGGGGAATAGAACAGAAGAAGAAGCACAAGAAATTATTGAAAATGCAAAACCTATTAATATTTTATTATTGGGAATTGATAATGGGGCATATGGGCGTCCAACTGAAGATGGACGTAGTGACACAATGCTGTTATTAACTGCCAATCCAAGTGAGAAAAAAGCACAGTTATTGAGTATTCCTCGTGATACTTATACTGAAATTGTTGGAATGAATTACTATGACAAAATTAACCATGCTTATGCCTATGGACAAGCCAAAATGGCGATTAATTCTGTAGAAAAATTATTTGATATAAATATTGATTTTTATATGGAAATTAATATGTCAGGATTAATGGAATTTGTAGATGCAGTTGGTGGCATTGAAGTGACAAGCCCATTAACTTTCACTTATGAAGGACGTTCATTTGAAGAAGATAAAACGGAATTATTAGATGGCGAAAGTGCATTACGTTTTGCTAGAATGCGTTATGATGATCCAGAGGGAGATTATGGTCGCCAAAAACGTCAAAGAATAGTCATTGAACAATTAGTGAAAAAAATGATGTCCTTTAATTCCATTACGAATTTTGAAAAAATTATGAATGCTGTAAGTAAAAATGTTAAAACGGATATTCCAATTGGAAAAATTATGGCATTAAAAAACACATATGGACCTTCATTTGACCATTTAGAGCAAGCATTTATTGAAGAACGTTCATTATTATTAACGAATTCAATAGGAGAACAAATTTATTATTCTTATGCTACAGATGAAGAATTATTAGAAAAATCTAATTTAATCCGTGAATATTTAGGTCAAAAACCTGTTAAAACTTATCCATTATTACAACAAAGAGAAAACTTATTTTATTTAACTACACCATAGAAAGAAGGGAATCAAATGATTTACGCTGGAATACTTGCTGGTGGAACAGGAACTCGTATGGGTATTCAAGATATGCCTAAACAGTTTTTAACATTAGGAAAAAAACCAATTATTATGCATACCGTTGAGAAATTCCTATTTGTTCCAGATATTGATGTCGTTTATGTAGCAGTTCATCCAAATTGGATGACTTATTTTGAAGATTTAATTCATAAATATGTTCCAACACAAAAAGAAAAAATTCGTGTTGTTTCTGGTGGAAAAGATAGAAACGATAGTATTATGAATATTATTCATGATATTAAAGAAAAATCTGATGAAACGACAGATGATATTTTAATTACTCATGATGCAGTTCGACCATTTGTTTCATATCGAATGATTCAAGAAAATATTGCTGCAATGAAAGAGTACGATGTAGCAGATACAGTCGTTCTTGCAAATGATACAATTGTTGAATCTGTAGATGGAAAAGTTATTTCATCTATTCCAAATCGTACACATATGTATCAAGGACAAACACCACAGACATTTAAAATTCAAGCATTTGTAAATATTTATGAATCAATGGAAGAAGATGTGAAACAAATTTTAACAGATGCTTGTAAAGTATTTGTATTAAATAATACTCCTGTTGGATTAGTTCAAGGGGAATATTCAAATATTAAAATTACTACAGTAACGGATTTAAAAATTGCTGAAGCAATGTTGGGAGAGATCTAAGTGATTAATCGAGTATATCAATTGATTCGTCCGCATTATTTTTCTGTAAAATATGAAGACGTTGAAATGGAACAAGAAGATACAGTAGTTGTTCGACCAAATTATATTGCACTTTGCCATGCAGACCAACGATATTTCCAAGGAACACGACCACCTAAAATTTTACAAAAGAAATTGCCGATGGCGTTGATTCATGAATGTTGTGGGATTGTTGTTAGTGATGCTTCCGGAACGTATAAACCTGGAGATAAGGTTGTCATGATTCCAAACCAACCTCCAAAAGAATTCGAAGAGGGAACAGAATTTTATGAAAACTATGTAACAGGTGGTTATTTCCGTTCAAGTGGACATGATGGATTTATGAGAGAATTTGTCACAATTCCTAAAAATCGTGTGGTTAAATATGAAACAATTCCATCAAAAGTAGCTGCGATTACAGAATTTGTTTCCGTTGGGATTCATGGAATTACAAGAATGAAACAAGTAGCACATTCAAGAAGAGATCGTATTGTGGTATGGGGGTCTGGAAGTCTAGCATATGTTGTTGCAACACTTGCAAAAGAAAAATTCCCTAACTCGAAGATTATTGTCGTTGGAAAAAATCATGATAAATTACGCTTATTCTCTTTTGCAGATGAAGTCTATGATGTGAGCGAAATTGAAGATGATTTCACGTTTGATCATGCTTTTGAATGTGTTGGTGGAACGGGAACTCAAGAAGCTTATCGAGATATTATTAAACATATTAAACCACAAGGGGCAGTCGTTATGATGGGAGTTAGTGAATTTGAAGTCCCATTAAATACACGAGATATTTTAGAAAAAGGATTAACTTGGGTTGGTAGTTCAAGATCAGGTCGTGAAGATTTTGAAGGAGCTGTTCAAATGATGGAACGTCCTCAAGTACATTTAAGATTGAATTTAATTATTCATGAATCAAATAAAATTCAAGATATCCAAGACATATATCATTTCTTTGAAGAAGATACTGTTACACCATTTAAGACAGTTGCGAAATGGGATATTTAATAATGAGGTGAAATCATGGAACCACTTCAAGAGAAGTGTTTAGAAATGGCAGAGTATTTCGTTCAATTTTGTAAGGAAAATGATTTACTTTGCTACTTATGTGGTGGAGGAGCAATTGGGACTCTACGTCATAAAGGATTTATTCCTTGGGATGATGACTTAGATTTCTTTATGCCAAGAAAAGATTATGAAAAATTAGCACAACTTTGGCCACAAAAGGCAGATAGTCGTTATCAACTTTCAAAAAGTAATGAAAATTATATCGACCGTAATTTATTTATTACAATAAGAGATACACAAACAACATGTATCAAACCTTATCAACAAGATTTGGATATTCCACATGGATTAGCCTTAGATGTACTTCCATTGGATTATTATCCAGCTAATGGGCTATCACGAAAAAAACAAGTGATAGCTGCTTTAGTCTATTCACTATTTTGTGCGCAAACTATTCCAGAAAAACATGGTGGAATTATGAAGTGGGGAAGTCAAGCTTTATTAGCACTTGTTCCTTCTAAAAAACTTCGTTATAAAATTTGGAAAAAAGCTGAAGCTGAAATGACGAAATATACAAAAGACGAAAGTGATGGGATTACCGAACTTTGTTCTGGACCATACTATATGAAGAAGAAGTATCCAATTTCAAGTTTTGAGGATGCATTGTGGCTTCCTTTTGAAGAAACAGAATTACCAATTCCAATTGGATATGATGCTTATTTAAAAACTGCTTTTGGGGATTATATGACTCCACCACCAGTAGAAAAACAAGTAGCTCATCATGATGCAGTTTTGGTTGATTTAGAGAAGAGCTATACACATTATAAAGGTGAATATTATGGAAAATAAGAAAAAAGTACTTTTCTTTTTATGGTCTTTCTCATTAGGAGGAGGAGCTGAAAAAATTTTGTCAACAATTGTTTCCAATTTGGATTTAGAGAAATATCAAATTGATATTTTAGAAATGGAACATTTTGATAAGGGGTATGAAGCAGTTCCTGAAGGAGTTAGAATTTTAAAACCTTATAAGAAAAGAAAATATGGACGATTAATGGAAACAATGTTATGGCGTCTAAGAATTTATTTTCCACATTTAGTAAGAAAATGGCTAATCAAAGATGACTATGATATTGAAGTTTCCTTTACTATTATGAATCCTGCATTCCCTTTTTCTAAAAGAGCAGAAGTAAAAAAAATTGCTTGGATTCATGGGAGTATTGAAGCATTTTTAGAAGAAAATCAGGCTCACTATCGTAAAAATCATTTTGAACAATTGAGCTATGCAGATAAAATTATTGCAATTTCTAAAAAAACAAGAGAATCGATTGAAACAGTTTATCCAATGTTTAGCGATAAAATTCAAACGATTTATAACGGGTATGATTTTACTTCTCTTCTTGAAAAATCAGAAGAAGTTACCCCAGTTACTTTGGAAAATAATAGTATTTGTGTCATAGGTCGTTTAGAAGAGTTAAAAGGGACGGATCGTGTACTAGAAGTCTTTACCAAATTAGAACAAGAATTATCTGATATTCATTTATACTATATTGGTAGTGGAGAACAAGAAATCTTCTTAAAAGGAGAAGTAGAACGTCTTCAATTACAAAATAAGGTTCATTTCTTAGGCTATCAAAAAAATCCTTATTCCATTTTAAAGCAAGCTAAAGTTTTGTTATCCTTATCAAAACAAGAAGGATTTTCAGGAGCTGTTGTCGAAGCAGTGACTTTAGGAATTCCATTTGTTTCTACAAATGTTGGAGGAGCTTTAGAATTATCGAATGAAGGACAATTTGGAGAAGTGATAGAAACTAATCAAGAAGCCATTGATGCCTTAAAAAAATATATTACTGGAAAAAGAAAAATTTCTGAGAATTATTCAGAATTTATCCAACAATTTACAATTGAAAAACAACTGCAACAAATAGAGGAGTTATTTCAATCATCAAAAGAAGAAAGGAGTTAGATAGATGCCGGATTCTTTAAGAAAACTTCATGCAGTACTTACAACTTTCTGTTATGGATTAGCGATTGTTTTTTATTTGACTTATTTAAACAATAATCATTTAGAAACATTATTATATACAGTTGTGATGGTTTTTATTGCACATACATTATTTTGTTTTCATCATTTAAAGTATCAATTAATTCATGTCTTGTTTTATATGACAATTTTTGTATTTTTATTTTCAAGACCATTAATTGATTATTTAAGAACTGGAAGTTTTGAAACATACCAACAAGATGCGTATGTATTTACTTTTAATATTATTCTAGTATCCTTACTAGGATTATGGCTAGGTGGAATGATAGGTTTTAGATATTTTAGTCGTAAAAAGGAAAAGCCAGTTAATGAAAATTCCTATGCACGTTTGATTTTACAAGTTAGAAGAGTTTCACTAACGGTATTCTTGTTTACATATCCATTTTATGTATTAAGATTAGTCGAACGGTTAATGTTTAGATTACAGACAACCTATTATGGTTATTATGCAAATTTTACAAGTAAATTACCTTACTTCACTTATTTATTATCAGCATTTATGTTCTATGCATTATGTGTGTATCTAGCAACAAAACCATCTAAAAAAGTATCAATATTTATGCTAGGTTTATACATTGCAGCAAATATGATTCATTTAGTGATTGGAACGAGAAATCCATTTATTTTAAGTTTATTATTTGCCTTTGTATATTTCTTCATGCGTCACTATTCTGATAAAAAAGAAGTTTGGCTTGGACGTAGAGAAAAAATTGCTTTAGGAATAGGAACTCCAGTTTTAATGCTTGCCATGGGGGCGATGAACTATGTTCGTGATGGAGCAAAATTAAAATTCGATAGCATTTTTGCTTTATTAGTTGATTTTATTTATAAACAAGGAACTAGTTTTGGAGTTTTAGCCAGAGGTTACCTCTATCGAAGTAGTCTACCAATTCGAGAAATGAGAAACTTTACATTTGGACCTATTATCGATTATTTCTATCGTGGTAGTATTGGTATGAATGTATTAGGAACTAAAGCTTTTAAAGCAACAACGAATAGTATTGAATTAGCCTTAGAAAGTAATAGTTATGCTCATAATATTTCGTATCTTGTATTAAAGCAACAATATTTAGATGGACATGGTATTGGAAGTAGTTACATGATGGAAATTTATACGGACTATGGTTTTATTGGATTAATGATAGCAAGCTGTATTTTAGGATTTATTTTAATTGCTTTACTGAATTCAGCTTATCGTAAAAATCTACTGGGGTATACTATTTCGTTATTAGTTCTTGGAAATTTATTCTTTATGGCGAGAAGTAGTTTCTCAGAAAGTTTCTTTAGTTTATTCACAATGCAATTTTGGACAGTCGTTATTGTGATTTTCTTAATGTCCTATTCAATGAAGAAACCAATTTATCATACAACATTAGCAAAGGATGGTTACATAAATGTTTGAAAATTATTCATTAGCTGATTTATTAGCTAATTTAAAGAAAAAGAAAAAGTGGAATGCTATTGCAGTATTCATTTTATTTATTTTAATGGCTGTACCGATGAGTTATAAAGCTATTACGTCAAAATCAGTTGTAAAAAATAATACAAGTTACTCTAGTTATATTATTTATAAAATTAATGCACCAGAAAAAGAATTTAAAACAGAAGCTAATATTAAGAATGATCAATTTAGTTATTTTTATTCGAAATTAATTAGCTCTAATATGAATGGTGCGTATTTATTCAATGATTCAACTGATCAAGAAGTTGCAACATTTGCAGGTGAAATTGCAAGTAATGCCACTCAATTAAGAAATTCAGATGTTGATTTCTGGGAAAAGAAAATTATTGTTACTTCATTAGGGGACTATACAGGGGTTTCTGTAAAAGCATTAACAACAAGTCCAACTTTAAATCAGTTAATTGAGAAAAAAGTGGATGCTTTAATGAATAGTTATAAAGATGTTTTTAAAGATGTGACGATTCAAAAATTAAATACAGTTAATTCTCAAGAAGTTGGTGGTAGCGAAACTACGATTTCCAACTTTAATATGAAACAATTAGTATTAAGAATGGTTATTGTTTTTGTTTTAGCAGGATTCATTGTTATTTTTATCAATTTTGTTTGGTATTTATTTAATCCAACAATGAACCGTGCTGGTGATTTCAAAAAATACGATATTCAACAAGTATTTGAAATTGAAAATGCAGAAGTATTACGTCAATTAATTCGTTATAAAAAAGAAACTCATGGAGAGTTTGCAGTTGTGACTTCAAGTAAAGCAATTGCAAAACAATGGGAGAATAAAATTCAAGATGTAACGATTGAATATGTAGAAGCTTCTAATTTTGAAAGAATTTGTCAATTTGATGCTTACTTATTTGTAGAAGAATTTGGTAAGACTCGTTATGTTGATTTTGAAAAGAAATTACAAGAATTACATAATTTCGATAAAATAATTCTTGGTGTAGCAGTTTTTCCATTATAATAAAAAATCTCGTCAGTAATTCTGGCGAGATTTTTTGTTTTAAAATGAATTAGATAATGTATTTAAGTAGTTGACTAATTCCATAATCGTTAAATTATTATGACAAATAAATTCTTTCGTTAAACCTTCAATATAGAAGTTTGCAACTATAATATCATAATCTGTTTGATTTAAAATTTTAGTTGAAAGATCAACTTGAGTCCAATTTTCAAAAATAAAACGATTATTACAATAGTACGAAAGGATTTTTGTTAAAGTAATCGAGAGTGCATGGTCAAAATTACTAATTACCAAGACTTTAATAGGAGGACGATTCATTAACAATTGAACGGCAGTATCTTCTCCATGAGTAAATAGGGTATACATTAAGTGATTAATATGTTCGGCTGTATGCGTTCGATTCATGATTTTTAAATATTCAACAATTTCTTCTTTCATAATTTGAAAAACTTCAGAGAAATGAAATTCGAAATTTTGAATCGTTTTTTGCTTTTGATTAAACAACAGAGGATCTGTAAAAGTCTCTTGGCGTTCTAAATGTACCGTATTATGCATATACCAAATTAAATCATTGCGATTATGAAATTGAATATGTATTCTATTTTCAATTTTGGATAACATTTCGTCTAATAAACGATATGATTTTTGTGCATAGTCACTATCATTTAAAGAATGATAAAATTCTTCTGGGCTTAAAAAGATACTTTCTTGAATAAATGAAATAAAAATTTGAGCTAAAATTTCTGGAGTGATTTCTATTTGAAATTTATTTGAAAAGTAAGTTAACTTTTCTTGTAAATCAGGTAATTTTTCGTATAAGGGAAATACTTTATTATAAAAAATATCAGGAATAGGAAGAAAATGTTTATTTTTAACACGATAAATTCCAATCATTACCATCCATTTATACATATGAAATATAGCAAATCCCATTGGATAATTTGTTGGTGCATAAAAATATTTTGCGATGTCATTTAAATCTTCCTCATTAAAGTCAGAAAAGGGCCATTCTAAAAAATGATATCGTTCAGAAAAATATTGTGCATAAAAATAACGAATATCAATTTCATTTCCTGTAATAGATAGAGGAGTTAATTGAATTGAAAATTGATAGTGTGGATTACTTTCTTTAACAATTTTACTTACAATTCTATATAGATTAGCTGGAGTGGTGTAAAATGCATTACTAACTTCAGAGATATTTTCCCCTTCGTGGAAAAAGATGTATTCGAGTAATGAAAAAGTCTGTGAATTAATTAAAAAATGACGATAAATATCTTCTATACTAGCTTCTTTAGAAAATTGAGCTCTTATACCATTAGTTGAAGAGTGAATCGTTACTTGAGGAAAGATATCTCTTAATTCTGCTAAATCTTGTTTCAAAATACGTTCTGTACAAAGAAATTTTTCAGCTAAACTTTTTAAATGAATCCATTCATGAGATGTTACTAAAAATTCCATTAATTCTAGTTGTCTTCTTTCTTTTGATGACAATAAATTTCTCATAAAGCCTCCCAAATATTTATGACTTATTAGCTGTAGAATACTATAAAATAAAAAAATAATAAAGGGAAAAATGCAGAGGATTACAAATATATAACTTGCTTTATAAAGAATATTTATTTTGCAATATAATTTCTTAAAGTTTTGATAGTAATTAAAAGAATGAAGAAAAATCATAAATTTTTCCCTTTAAATGAAAAAAATTAATAGTATAAAAATCTTTCCCTCAGAATGAAAAAAAAAAATAGTATAAAAATCCTTCCCTTTTGATGAAAAAATACTAATAGCTAATAGGATTGATTTTTAATAAGTTATAACTTTATACTATGCTCAAAGAGAAAAGAAGTGTGAGTTACAAGGACTAAAACCTAGTTATTTCTACATAATTCTTTTCTACAAATATTAATAGGGGGAGAAAGAAATGGTAAAAGCAAAAAAGGCAAAATGGAGAATAGAGGAGAATACTAGGGAAGGATTTACTCGATATAGTATTCGAAAATATAGTATGGGTGTAGCAAGTGTTGCTGTGTTATCGGGATTTTTCTTTTTATCGGGGATTAGTGTACAGGCTTCAGAGATTGTAGCACCACAACTTCCAAAACAAGAAACGGTATCAAATTTAAATTCGTTGACTAGTAGGAATCAAACGAATATAGAGAGAATTGTTACGAATAAAAATTTATCCAATGATATTCTAAAAGGAATAAATGAGGTAAATGAAGCTAGTATTCAATCATCAACAAGTAAAGAATCAGAAGAAGTTAAAAAAGATAATTTAAAAGAAGAAAACTCTAATGTGCATAGAAGTGCAAGAAGAACGAGAAGTGTTGGAGATAATCCAGATGAAAGAACAGCATCAGAAACATCAAGCCAACCGGCAAGCTCAAGTCAACCAGCAACTTCAAATCAACCAGAATCATCAAATAAATATCTAGGAACAGAGATTACAGCATATTTTGATAATAATGGTAACGGTAAGTATGATCCAGGTATTGATGAGCTAATTGACAAAACGGTTGTTCCACCGGCTGAAAATGGAGCGGCTGGTAAAGACGGTCGTAATGGAGCTGAATTATTAAGTGGAATTATAGCGCCAACACCAGAAGATGGTAAAAATGGGGATACTTATATCGATGCTGCTACTGGTGATGTTTATAAGAAAAGTAATGGAACTTGGAATAAAATTGGTAATCTTAGAGGACCTCAAGGAGAAAAAGGTCAAAAAGGTGATAAGGGTGAAAATGGTAAGGACGGTAGAGCTCCAAAAATTAAAGTAGATGATATAGCGAAATCTGCCGAATCAGCAGGTGTATCAAGTCATTCTGGAATTCGAATAACAGTTTATGATGATAAAAATAATAATGATGAATTTGATGAAGGCGATACGGTACTCAATACAAAAGACGTATATAATGGTACAGATGGAAGAAACGGAGTAGACGGACAAACACCAAAAGTCAAAGCGGTTCGTGATGAAGTAAAAAAACAAACAACATTAACATTCTACATCGATAAAGATGGCGACGGAAACTACACAGAAGGCACAGATACACTTGTTCAAACATCCATCGTCAAAGACGGACAAGATGGAGCTGC
>CAUQAL010000027.1:0-15375 GCA_963515985.1 uncultured Granulicatella sp. | reverse complement strand
ATTAAAAAGCCCTGCCATCGAAATGATAGCAGGGCTTAACTTCAATATCTAAATGATATATTTATCTAAAAAAGATAGAGTAAATAAATTATTTTAAGTAAGCAGCGGCTTGTGCTCCAGCTTGACGTCCAAAGATGATGATGTCAGCTACAGCGTTACCACCGATACGGTTAGCACCGTGAACTCCACCAGTTACTTCACCAGCAGCGTATAATCCATTGATAACTGAACCGTCTTCTTTTAATACTTGAGCGTTTGTATTAATTTTCAAACCACCCATTGTATGGTGAATACCAGGTGCGATTTTGATTGCGTGGAATGGACCAGTTGTTAAGTCGTGATCCATAGCAGTTGAACGACCAAATTCGCTATCTTTTTTATCAGCAACAGCTTTGTTCCAAGCTTCTAAAGTTGCTTTTAAGTTTTCAGCAGGTACACCAATTTCTTTTGCTAAACCTTCTACAGTATCAGCAGTTTTTACTAAACCACGTTTTTCATAGAATTTAACAGCTTTAGCGCGATCAGTTAATGCATTATCTAAAATTAAGTATGCATATTTTTCTGGTAATCCGATAATTGCTTGAGATACTTTGTCACGAGTTTCCATTTCATTGAAGAAACGTTTACCCTCTTGGTTAACAAGGATTGCACCTTCACCACGAACTGATTCAGAAATTAATGTAGAAGTTGATTGTTCAACAGTAGGGTGAATTTGGATTTCTCCCATATCTACAGTTGCAGCACCGATTTCTTTCGCTAATACAACACCGTCACCAGTTGAACCTTTTTGGTTTGTTGTTACAAATCCGTTTAATTCAGGTTTGTATTCAGTAACCATTTCCATATTTGCACCGAAACCACCAGTTGTTAAAACAACAGCGTTTGAAGCAATTGTTTTTTCTTTTCCATCAATAGTAACGTTAACACCAGTAACTTTACCATCTTTTTCGTTTACTTTGTTTACAACAGCATTTACGAAAACAGGGATTTCACGTTCTGAAGCATTACGTAATAATCCAGCTACTAAGTATTCTCCTACAGCTGAACCATCAGCAGGACGGTGAGTACGTTTTTCGCTCATACCACCAGTAGTTGTTAAGTTACTTAATGTAATTCCCATAGAATCTAACCAATCAATCGCTGAAGCAGAGTTGTCTACTAAGTAGTGTAATAATTCAGGATTGTTTGTTCCATGTCCACCTTTTAAAGATTCTTCGTAGAATTTATCGTTTGAATCTTTAATACCTTCAGCTTCTTGGAATTTAGTTTGAGAGGCATTCATCCCTGCAGAAGATTTAGTTGTATTTCCTCCTGCTGTTGCCATTTTTTCTAAGATAACTGGATTTTTACCAGCTTCTTTAGCTTGGATAGCTGCTGATAAACCAGCACCACCAGAACCAACGATTACAACATCATAGCTGTCTTTTAATGTTGAAGGGTCTGCATATTTTTGAGCAGATGCACTTGCAACAGCTTCTGTTTTAGTTGTCTCCTTTGTTGTTTTTGTAGTACTACTATTTCCGCAAGCAGATAATAATAGAACTGAGGCGAAAGCTAAACTAGCCATAAGACTTTTTTTCATCTCTATATCTCCTTTTTGTGAAAAATTTTTTTTGCCTTTAATATCCTATCATATTTTTCATTTGTTTTCAATATGTTACAAAAATGTTACAAAAAAAGTTGTTGACATTTGGTATAAACGGGTGCATAATTACGACATCAAATGAAAAGGAGTTAGGAACATGAACCAAGTATTAGTATTACAATTAAATACTCGTTGGCAAAGCCACTAGATACAGGTTGTTCTTAACGTACATATTGTACATATAGATACAACCTTCATTGACGTGAAATTGTATCTATGTGGCAAACTATAACTATGAATGAACTCGACCACGTAGATTCTTATAACAATGAACCTACGTGGTCTTTTTGTATTTATCGAGTTCATTCAAAATGATTTATATACATTGGAGGAATTTATTATGAAAAAAAATAAAGGAATTTTAGGATTTGCATTAGTATTATTAGTCGTATTATTAGGATCATTAGTTTACAACACAGTACAAAAATCATCTCAAAAAACAACAAATACACAACAAGTAGCACAAACAACAACACAAGATAAAAAAGTGAAATTAGGGGTATTACAATTATTAAGTCATCCAGCATTAGATGCAATCTATCAAGGAATTCAAGATGAATTAAAAAAAGAAGGTTATGAAGTAGGAAAAAACTTAGAAATTGATTTCCAAAATGCACAAGGGGATCAAAGTAACTTAGCATCAATGAGTGAAAAATTAGTTTCTAACAAAAATGATGTGATTGTTGGGATTACAACACCTGCAACATTATCATTAGCAAATGTAACAAAAGATATTCCAATCGTAATGGGTGGGATTACTTATCCAGTAGAAGCAGGATTAATTAAAGATGAGAAAAAACCAGGAAACAACATTACTGGGGTTAGTGACCGTACACCAATTAAACAACAATTAGAAATTATGAAACAAGTAGTTCCAACATTAAAAACAGTTGGTATTTTATATACATCAAGTGAAGATAATTCAGTAAAACAAGCAAAACAAGCAGAAGAAGATGCTAAAGCTTTAGGATTAGAAGTAAAAGTTTCGACAATTGCAAATACAAACGATATTCAACAAGTAACAGAAAGCTTAGCAAGCCAAGTAGAAGCAATCTTTGTTCCAATCGACAATACAATTGCAAGTGCAATGGCAACAGTTGTAAAAGCAACAGATGCAAAAAAAATTCCAGTATTCCCATCTGCAGATACAATGGTTGCTGACGGTGGAGTGTTAGGTTTAGGGGTTGACCAATACCAAATCGGTGTAGAAACAGCTAAAATGGTAGTAGAAGTATTAAAAGGTGCTAAACCAGCTGATACACCAATTAAATTAGCAAATGAAGGTGTTATCTACTTAAATGAAGAAAAAGCGAAAGAATTAGGAATTACAATTCCAGCAGATATTGCTCAAAAAGCACAAAAAGTTACTGCTAAAAAATAATGAGTAGTAAAACGTAGTCTAGAGAAGAAACATATATGATTGAGGGTTTGGGTAAAAAAGTTGTCCACCCTCAATAGTTAATTTAAAAGAATATTCATAATGATAGCTAATATGAATGGAATAAGGTATAGTAGTCATTGAGTTTCTTATACATATAGATTTAATAGAAAAGGAAGGGAAATATGGATTTAGTTATTTCAGCGATTTCTCAAGGGATACTTTGGGGGATTTTATCATTAGGTTTATTTATTAGTTTTCGAATTTTAAATATTGCAGATATGACAACAGAAGGGAGCTTTCCATTAGGAGCTGCAACTTGTGTCATGTGTATTCAACACGGTGTACATCCCCTTCTAGCGACATTTATTGCAATGTTTGTAGGCGCCTTAGCAGGATATGTTACAGGATTTTTAATTACTGTATGTAAATTACCTAGCTTGTTAGCCGGAATTTTAACAATGACAGGGTTATTATCGGTGAATTTAAGAATTATGGGGCGTCCAAATTTATCCTTATTAAATTATAAAACGATTTTTAGTTTTTTAGAGGGAATGGAATTACCGAAGTATTTTGATATTATTTTAATCGGAATTGTATTTGTCGGAATTTTAATTGCAGCGATGTATGTCTTTTTTGCAACTGAAATTGGTCAAGCATTAATCGCTACAGGGGATAATGAAAAAATGGCCATTTCACTTGGAATTAACACGAATCAAATGACAGTATTTGGTTTAATGTTATCCAATGCGCTAATTGCGATGGCAGGAGCTGTTTTAGCACAAAATAATGGCTATGCAGATGTGAACTCTGGTTTAGGAACAATTGTTATTGCCTTAGCAGCGATTATTATTGGAGAAGTGATTTTTGCAGATGAATCGTTTGTAGGAAGATTAGTATGTATTATTTTTGGTTCGATTATTTATCGCTTATTACAAGCATCTATTTTACGATTAAATATTTTTGATCCAAATGATTTTAAATTATTATCTGCAGCATTAATCGCTATTTGCTTAACAATTCCACAAATTAAACAAGCGATTTATAAAATTAGTCATCGTAAAAGTGTACAATAGGAGGTAGAAGATGGATATTAGAATTGAAAATGTTCATAAAACATTTTACCCAAATACAAATAGAAGTCATGATGCATTAATCGATATTAACTTAACAATTCATAAAGGGGATTTTATTACAATTGTTGGGGGAAATGGTGCAGGAAAATCAACCTTTTTAAATGCCATTTCAGGAAGTTTCCCATTAGATAAAGGACATATTTATATGGGAGAAGCAGCAGTTGAACATACAGCTGAATACGAAAGAGCAAAATATATTAGTCGTGTTTACCAAAATCCTTTACAAGGAACAGCACCTCGTATGACCGTTGCTGAAAATCTTTCTTTAGCTTTAAGAAGAGGACTAAAACGTGGATTGAAAAAAGGATATACTTCTGAAGAATTAGAACAATTTAAAGCATTATTAACTCCGTTACAATTAGGACTAGAAGAACGATTAGATGCAGAAATTGGATTGTTATCTGGTGGACAAAGACAGGCAGTTTCATTATTAATGGCTACATTACGAACTCCTGAATTATTATTATTAGATGAACATACAGCTGCACTTGATCCAAAAACACAAAGAAAAATTATGCAATTAACAAAGGAAATTATTGAAGAGAAAGAATTAACTGCTTTAATGATTACGCATAATTTATCAGATGCCTTAAGATATGGAAATCGTTTAATGATGATGCACCGTGGGAAAATTATTCGAGTTTTCGAAAAAGATGAAAAAGATGCATTAACTGAAGAAAAATTATACCAATTAATGGCAGAATTAGACGAAGCAGATTTTAATCAAGAAGCTTAATGAGAACAAGGCAGACATTTGAAATAAGTGTCTGCCTTTTTTATATAGAAATTTATAATCATTTCAGAATTACAGTTTTTATTCTAATGGAATTTGGTATAATAGAAATAATTAGAAATTGAAAGGATGTTTTAAAGTGGGATTGTTTAATAGTAAACAATTTGGGAAAAGCAGTTATATTGCAATAGGTGCTATTATTGGAATACTTGTTGGAACAACGGTAAGTTTATTCCGCTTATTTCTTGGGAAAACATTAGAAGGTGTTGTCACCGTTTATTCATATTTACAAGAATCTCCTCAATGGATTCCGGTATGGTTCCTATTTTCAATGGTAATGGCTGTCATTTTAGGTCAAATTGTTAAAAGTGATCCAGACATTAAAGGAAGCGGGATACCACAAGTAGAATTACAATTACAAGGCAAGATGGACATGAATTGGTGGTCAGTCTGTTGGAAAAAATTTGTGGCGGGATCTATTTCGATTGGTTCAGGATTATTACTAGGAAGAGAAGGTCCTTCCATTCAATTAGGAGCTTCTGTAGCACAAGGAGTAGCAGAAGGGCTGAATAGTAATCGAGTACAAAAAAATATATTCATTTCCAGTGGAGCGGGAGCTGGATTAGCGGCAGCTTTTAATGCTCCAATTGCTGGATTAATGTTTGTGTTAGAAGAAGTTCATCATACATTTAGTCCATTAGTGGCTTTAACGACGCTAACGGCTGCTATCGTTTCGAATTTTGTATCGTTAAATATTTTTGGTGCACGTCCTTCTTTAAATTTAGGAAATGATCAACTATTTCCAATGACGCATTATGGGTATGTGATTGTATTAGGAATTGTATTAGGATTGTTTGGGTGGGTTTATCATCATTATACTTTACAATTGCCTGCCATTTATGGAAAATTATTCCCATTTATTCCTAATTACTATTATTGTATCGTTGCTTTTATTGCGATTATTCCATTAGGGTTATGGAATCCACACGTATTAGGTGGTGGTGGGGAAATGATTTTAGAATTGCTTCAAGAAAATCATACGGTTCAATTTTTAGCATTCTTATTTATTCTTCGTTTATTTTATTCAATGCTTTCATATGGGACAGGATTACCAGGGGGGATTTTCTTACCGATTCTTTCCCTTGGTGCACTTCTAGGTTTAGTTTATGCAGAAGTATTAATTCAATTTTTTGGAGTAGATCCTAGTTTAAGAGTGAGTTTTGTTTTCTTTGCAATGGCGGGATATTTTGCTGCAATTGGAAAAGCTCCTTTAACCGCTTTATTACTCGTAACAGAAATGGTTGGGGGATTAAATCAATTAATGCCACTGGGAATTTGTACGTTGACAGCGTATATTGTAGCAGATTTCTTAAAAATGGGTCCTATTTATGAAATTTTAGCAGAGCGTTTAGACTCTGAACATCCGCATGAAACAAAAGGGAAACGAACAACTTTTGAAGTGCCAATAATGGTGGAAAGTCCTTTAGTTGGAAAAATGATTCGAGATATTCCATGGCCAAAAGATATTGTGATTGCAACAGTAAGAAGAGGAGCAAAAGAAGAAATTACAAGAGGAGATACTATCTTACGACCTGGCGATATTTTAATAGTAGTTTGTGATGAAGGAGTAGTAGGAGAAAGATTTGAAACAATGACACAATTAACCAAGGCATTACCGTTTTCTTAAACTTTATGGTATACTTCCTATGACAAATGGAAATGAAAGGGGATAGAAGGAAATGGCTAAACATAACCTAAGTCCACAAAAAGGTGAATTGAAAGAATTAGGTGATTCATTTGCAAAATATTCACATAAGAATACAAGTTGGCTTTATTTATTATTCATCATCATTGTATTATTTGGTGTCGTTTATCTATTTAACACGGTATCTAAACGTACGAAAACACCGATTGAGGCTTATCGAGAAGAGTTTATTCAATTGAAAGAACACATTCAACAGCAAGAGTTAAAAATTGAGCAATTAGAGCAACAAATTAAACAATTATCTGAAAAACCATAACATTTTAAATGAAAAGAGTGAAAATTTTTCGTATTTTTTCACTCTTTTCATTATTTTATTAGGAAATCATTTGAGAGCTTTTCTAAATTTGTTCGGAAATAGACTTGTAAAAGGCTTTCAAATGTGCTATACTGACTATAGTGTTTTTGTTAGGGATATAAATGGGTTTTAAGAGCTCCTTTTTGAACCACAGGCAGAAATATGAATAACCGTGCTTCTGGCACAAGGAGGAAAATGTTCATGGAACAAGGTAAAGTAAAATGGTTTAACGCAGAAAAAGGTTTTGGATTTATTGAGCGCGAAGACGGAAGTGACGTATTCGTACATTTCTCAGCTATCCAATCTGAAGGTTACAAATCATTAGACGAAGGCCAAGCTGTTGAATTCGAAGTTGAAGAAGGCGCACGTGGTCCTCAAGCAGCTAATGTTGTAAAATTATAATTTTATCAATTAAGAAAGAGGTTAGGAATTTCCTAGCCTCTATTTTTTTGTTTGATAAGCAATTTGCTGGAAGTATTTTTTTGACAGGTTTTCTAATTCGTTCTACAATAGGACTATTCTATAAAGAGGTGGTAGCATGAAAGAAAGAACAGAAGTTCCAGTAGAACAAACATGGGATTTATCATTATTATTTAAAACAGAAGAGGATTATAAAAAATCTATCGAATTTTATAAACAATTGGTAGAAAATTTCTGTAAAACATTCGAAAATCAAATAAATACTGTAGAAGCGATTCATCAAAGTTTGGCAGATTATCGTGAAATTTTAGAATTACGTGGAAAAATTGTTCAATATGCAAGTTTAGCAGTCAATGCGAATACAAAAGATAGAGAAGCACAAAATCGTTTAGCACAAACAAGAAAAGTAGTAGCAGAATGCGATGCAACATTAAGTTTCTTCTCTCCAGAATTAAGCCAATTAGAGGAAGATTTATTAGCAGAGGCTTCAAAAAATCCAGAAAATAAAATTTATCTTGAAAGATTATTAGAAGATAAACAACATTTATTATCAAAAGAAGTAGAATCGGTATTAGCAGCACTAGGAAATACATTAGATTTCCCTTATCAAAACTATAATGATATAAAATTCAAAGATATTCAATTCCCTAATTTTGAAGTAGACGGAAAAGAATTTGAAATGACATATAATAGTTTTGAAAAACGTTTAGAGTCAGATGAAGATACAAGTATAAGAAGAAAAGCTTTCGAAGTGTTTTCAAACACATTACGTAAATATGAACATAGTACAGCTTCTGCTTATAATGCTCAAGTTCAAAAAGAAAAAACAATGGCTACTTTAAGAGGATTTGATTCAGTTATTGATTATTTACTAGATCGACAAAAAGTTTCTAGAGAATTATATAATCGTCAAATTGATTTAATTATGGAACATTTAGCTCCTATTATGAGAAGTTATGCTCAATTAATTGGAAAAATTTATCAGTTATATGAAGTACGATATGAAGATTTAAAATTAGAAATAGACCCTCATTTTGCACCAAAAGTAAGCTATGAAGAAGCAAAGAATTATATTTTAGATGGGTTAAAACCACTAGGTGAATCTTATCTAACGATTATGAAGAGAGCCTTTGATGAGCGATGGATTGATTATGCGGAAACGATTGGAAAACGTACAGGAGCATTTTGTGCGTCCCCTTATGGAGCAAATTCATTTATTTTAATGTTCTTTACAGAAAGTATGAATGATGTGATGACATTAGCGCATGAATTAGGTCACGCTGGACATTTCCAATTAGCGCATCAACATCAAAATATTCAATTATCAAGACCATCAATGTATTTTGTTGAAGCACCATCTACTGCTAATGAGTTACTAGTGGAAAATTATTTATTACAAAATGCAACAGATGATAGAATGAAACGTTGGATTATTTCGCAAATTATTGGTAAAACTTATTACCATAATTTTGTGACGCATTTATTAGAAGCGCATTATCAAAGAGAAGTGTATCGATTAGTCGATGAAGGTAAAAATTTAGATGCGGAAACATTGAACCAAATTTATCGCCAGACATTGGAACAATTCTGGGGAGATTCTGTGGTGTTAACAGAGGGTGCGGAATTAACTTGGATGAGACAGCCACATTATTATATGGGATTATATTCTTATACTTATTCTGCTGGATTAACAATTGGAACTCAAGTTGCTAAAATGATTCAAGAGAATCCTGATAAAGCAGAGGATTGGGTTGAAGTTCTTAAAATGGGTGGTTCTAAAACTGCAGAGGAGCTTGCTAAGGCTGCAGGGGTAGATGTTTCTACGGATACGCCATTGAGAAATACAATTGAGACATTTGGGGAATACGTACAAGAATTGGTGAGGTTAACGAATATACTTGACTGAGGTAGTACTAGGCCGCCAGTAGCCCTGCGGTCTTATGCTCGTACTACAGCGTTATATTCATTCAATAAAAAAAGAGTTAGGGGAAATCCTCTAACTCTTTTTGTTATGTCTATTTTTGTACCCAACAACGTCCGTCTTGAGCTAATAAATCAAAACTTTCTTGTGGTCCAGATGAACCTGCAGGATAATTAGGGAATTGTACAGATGCCTCATTATCCCATGCTTGGCGAATACGATCCACAAATTTCCATGATGCAGCAACTTCTTCCCAATGCGTGAAATTCGTCATATCGCCTTCCATACAGTCTAAAATTAAACGTTCATAAGCTTCTGGACTACTTAAACCAAAACTCTTATCAAAGATTTTTTCTAAATGGCTTGTTTGTAATCCATATGAATTTCCTACAGCCTTTGAATTAATGATAAAGCAGAAGCCTTCTTTAGGAGTAATATGAATCGAAATTCGATTTGAAGGACATTTTCCTTTTGTTTCATGTTCAAATAAAGGTGAATCAGCTTCTTTAAAGACAACATCAATCACAGTTGTTTTAGAATCTAGGCTCTTACCTGTACGAACATAAAATGGAACATCTTTCCAACGTTCATTATCGATAAAGACTTTACCCGCTACATAAGTTTCCATATTAGAATCATCCGAAACATTTTGATCTTGACGGTAACCAGGTAAGCTACTATCTAATGAAGGGCCATATTGACCACGAACAAAATTTTTAGTAACTTCTTCAGGTGAGTAGTGATGTAATTGTTCTAATACATTAATTTTATTTTGTCGCACTTCTTCAAATGATTGAGGTGGTTCCATAGCGACTAATGCTAAAATTTGTAAAATATGATTTTGAACCATATCTCTTAAAGCACCACTTGTTTCATAATATCCGCCACGTTCTTCAACCCCCACTTGTTCAGCTAGTGTAATTTGAACATTATCAATATGATTACGATTCCACATTGTTTCAAATACACGGTTTGCAAAACGAACAGCAGTAATGTTTTGAATCATTTCTTTTCCTAAATAGTGGTCGATACGATAAATTTGATTTTCATCAAAAGAATGACGTAGTTGTTCATTTAAAATTTGAGCAGATTCATAATCTTTCCCGAAAGGTTTTTCAATAATTAAACGATTATAGCCATTTTCTGTTAATAAAGCTTCGTCTTTTAAATGTTGAGTAATGGTTCCGAAAAATGAAGGAGCCATTGCTAAGTAGAAAATTCTGTTTCCTTCGATGGCATATTGTTGGTCTAATTTTTCTGATAATTCTTTTAAGACAACATAATGATGAGTATCTGTTACATTATGTGATTGATAGTAGAAGTGACTAGCGAATTCTTCTGCTTGAGTGATATCTTCTGTTAAACTTTGAACAGATTTTACAACAACTTCACGAAAATGTTCATCCGTCCATTCACGACGAGCTGTACCAATGACCGCAAAATGATTGCGGATATATCCTTTTTGAAATAAACGAAATAGTGCGGGGTATAATTTACGACTTGCTAAATCACCTGTTGCACCAAAAAAAGTAAGCAATACTTTTTGTTCTTGCATAATGAATGCCTCCTAGTTCAGATTTCTTTTCCAGTGTAAAATATAAAGGGAAAAATGTCTAATAATTGAACTGAAAATGAAATTTAATTTTGTAAATGAAAGATAGCTTTAAAATAAAGGGCATTTCTTGCAAGTAGGAAGTAAAATGTGTTAGATTAAACACAATAGTTCAATTCGTAGGAGTGTATCAAATGACCATAAAAGAATTTTTGAGGATAGCAATTTTTAACCCAACACAATTATGGAAGATTATTGAAAAACCAATGAAGTCCTCAAAACGTGTATTTTTCTTATTAACTTTATTATTAATGTTGCCAGGTATGATTCAAATGGCGGGATTATTTCACTCATTAGGGAAGGATTTAGTAGAAATTAGTCATCAATTACCAGAATTTGAAGTGAAAAATCATCAATTAACAACTCAAGAGAAAAATAAAGGCTTTATGTACAAAACAGATAGTCTTATATTTGTCTTTGACGAAAGCGGAAAGACAACGAGTGAAGATTTGTTAAATGAAACTTCTTCAACAGTTCCCGTATTTGCCTTATTGAAAGATGGATTTTATTTAGAAACGAATATTAATCATCAAAAAATTGAGTTGAGTCAGTTAGAAAGTATGAATAAATCATTTTTCAAAGATATTGCAACGACTTTCCAACAAATGAGTTGGTTAAGTTTACTTATTGTTTTTGTTATGTATTTTCTTTTTAATTCTGTGTATTTATTTGTTATTTTATGGATTGTTTCTTTCTTTGTAAAACTAATAGCTGTGTTATTTATGAAAGTGTTTATTCGATTCCCTAAGCCAATTGGATGGCAAGTAGTTTTAGGAGCAGCTGTTTTACCTGTATTGATTTATACGATGATTGATTTACTAGGAATTCAATTTATTGGACCAGGACAATTTATCTTTTTAGCAACTTCCTTTAATTGGGTGTTAGGCATTCGAGAATTTTTGAAAAATAATCGACCATTATAAAATAAGCTGGAGAATTTTTTGTTCTCCAGCTTATTGTTATTATTTAGAATTTTTCTTTCTAGCTGATTGACGATTTTGTTTTTTTCGTTCAATTCTTTGTTTTTGTTTAATTTCATGAGTTAGTTTTTTCTTGTATCCAGGCTTGACATTTTTTTTAGCTTTTTTAATCATTCCTTTTAAGCGAGGATCTAAGTCAGAACTTTGGGTATTTTTTCTTTTTTCACGACGAGAACGGTCATAACTTTCCACTAATTCACCATTTTTTAATTCCATTGTTTCAAAAGAGATTCCTTTAGCTTCAAGCGTTTGGATGGCTTGTTCTTGGTTTGGTGTGTAGAAAGTTATGGCTTGTCCTGCTAAACCATTTCTACCCGTACGACCGACACGATGAATGAAAAATTCTAATTCACTAGGAATTTCTAAGTTAATAACATGAGAAACTCCTTCAATATCAATCCCTCGAGCAGCTAAATCTGTTGCTACTACATATTGATAGTCCATTTGTTGAATTTGCTTCATCACACGACGACGTTCACGAGCTGGAATGTCTCCATGAATCGTTGCTACTTTTAAATTTTTCTCACGTAAAAATGTTGTAACTTCATCCGCTTTTTGTTTTGTATTTACGAAAATTAACATTAAGTATGGATGCCCTAATGTAATTAATTCAAATAGAACCTCTAATGGATTTTGTGTTTTCGTCACTAATAATTGATTCGTAATCGTTGGAGAAACTAATTGTTTATTTTCTACATGAATAATTTTTGGATTTCCAAGATATTTTTTAAGGAATGGTTTAATTTTATCTGGAATGGTCGCAGAAAATACGGACATTTGTAAATCTTTCGGCATTCTTGAAGCAATTTCATCGACGGTTTCTAAAAATCCTAAGTCAAATGTCATATCTGCTTCATCGACGACCATCATTGTTGCCGTTTGAACAAGTAGGGCATTTTCTCGCATTAAATCGAAAATTCGTCCTGGAGTTCCAATGACAATATGAGGAGCAGTTTGTTGTAATTTTTGAACTTGGCGAAGCTTGTCTGTTCCCCCAACACATTTTTCTAAAAGAATAGGAGTAGGAGCTTCTTCAATTAATTGAGCAGTTACTCGAACTAGTTGTTCTGCTAATTCACGACTTGGAACAGTAATGACTAATTGTAATTCTTGTTTTTCTGGGTTGATTTTATGAATGAGCGGTAATAAAAAACTATGACTTTTTCCACTTCCTGTTTGGGATTGCCCAATAACAGATTCTCCTTTTAATAGTAGTGGAATAATTTTTTCTTGAATTTTAGTTGGAGTAGAAAATGATAATTTTTCTAATGCCTGTTGTAAAAATGGTTGTAATTGATAATCTGTAAATTTCATGTTTTCATCTCTTTTCTATAATCTAATTTGAAGCGTTGTTATTATACCATAGTTTTCAAAGATTTTAAAAAGAGAACGAATAATAAGGCGGAAAATCTTAAAAAAAGTAAGCAAAAAAATTGCGTTTACATATGAAAGAGTGTTATCCTTTAAATATCAAACAGTACGTATAACTGTACTATATAGGAGGAATCAATTATGACTTTTGAATTACCAAAATTAGCGTATGAGTTTTCTGCATTAGAACCTCATGTGGATGCTTTGACAATGGAAATCCACCATGACAGACATCACAATACTTATGTAACAAACTTAAACGCAGCAGTAGAAAAACATCCTGCTTTATTCGAAAAAAGTGTGGAAGAATTAGTAGCAGATTTAGCATCTGTACCAGAAGATATTCGTGGTGCTGTTCGTAACAATGGTGGTGGACATGCTAACCATAGCTTATTCTGGACAGTGATTTCACCAAATGGTGGAGGTCAACCTACTGGCGAATTAGCAGCAGCAATCGATAACAAATTCGGTGGATTTGATGCGTTTAAACAAGCATTTGCTCAAGCAGCAGCAACTCGTTTTGGTTCAGGTTGGGCTTGGTTAGTTGTATCAAATGGTGAATTAGAAGTTGTTTCTACTCCAAACCAAGATAACCCATTAACAGATGGTAAAACTCCAATTTTAGGATTAGATGTTTGGGAACATGCTTATTACTTAAACTACCAAAACCGTCGTCCTGATTACATTGCAGCATTTTGGAATGTAGTTGATTGGAATGAAGTAGCTCGTCGTTATGAAGCTGCAAAATAATTTTTAAGAAATTTTGATGTGTTAACTCTTTGAGATTCCAGTGGGAACTTGAAGAGTTTTTTTAGTGTGGAAAAGATTTTTCTAATAGACTTCCCTGGGAATAGTAGCTAGGGACGGCAGCAGCCCTGCCGGTCTCATGCCTAAAATTCGAGCCTAAGGTCTCGAATTTTCCCGTAATAAAAGCCAAATCGGCTTTTATTACTAGAGCTACTATGGGAAGTCTTTGGTTTTGTATCATATGAGATTCGAGGTTTCATGATTTTTCGTTGTAGAGAAGGTTAGAAATAATATTTTGTATTAATATCGTTTAATAGACTTCCCTAGGTATAGTAGCTGGGGACGCCAGCAAACCTGTGGTTTCATGGCTAAAATTTGAGCCTAAGGTCTCGAATTTTCCCGTAATAAAAGCCAGTGTGGCTTTTATTACTAAAGCTACTGTGGGAAGTCTGTTTTTTTGGATCATATGAGATGTGTTAATTTATGATTTTTCTTGTACTTCGTGACAGATATTGGACTATCGTATATAATAGGGATACGTGTGAAAGAATTAGAACGAATAAAAAGAAAATAGAGATATTTAAGGAGGAATTTATGCGAGTAGGGATTTTTACCGACACCTATTTCCCTCAAGTCAGTGGTGTTGCTACGTCTGTTCGAGTGTTGAAAGAAGAATTAGAACGTCTTGGACATACGGTTATTATTTTTACAACAACCGATCCAAATGCTACGATGCCTGAGTGGAATATCGTTCGCTTGGGAAGTATTCCATTGTTTTCATTTAAAGAAAGAAGAATTGCCGTTCAAGGTTTTATTGAAGCTTATAAAGTTTCTCAAGAATATGAATTAGATATTATTCATACTCAAACAGAATTTAGTTTAGGACTACTTGGGAAAATTTTAGGAGCCATGTTGGGAATTCCAACCATTCATACTTATCATACAATGTATGAAAAATACTTACACTATATTGCAAATGGAAAAATTTTAAGACCAAGTCATGTAGCATATATTTCTAAAAACTTTTGTAATCAAACTCGTGGAGTGATTGCACCAAGTCAAATGACAAAAGATAAATTATTGTCTTATGGAGTGACTCAAGAAGTTCGTGTTATTCCAACAGGTGTTGAAATTCCAGAATTGAATTCACAAGTTGCTGAAGAGTTACGTGAAAAGTTAGGGTATACAAAAGAAGATAAAGTATTATTATCGTTAAGTCGCTTATCGAAAGAAAAAAATATTGCTGCGATTTTAGATGCAATGCCTACAATTTTAGAAAAAGATTCAACTGTGAAATGTTGTATTGTTGGTGGAGGACCAGAAAAAGAAGAACTTGAAAAACAAGTGGAACGTTTAGGGATTACACCTTATG
>CAUQAL010000026.1:0-15732 GCA_963515985.1 uncultured Granulicatella sp. | reverse complement strand
TTATTATGATTTTTGACCCATATCTTTTACTTTCATAATACGAGTAATACTTGCACGTTCTTGTTCTTCTAACTTCATCTCAATATAGTAAATTGTCTCTTCTAATTGAGGAATCATACGATATTCTAAAGCATTTACTCTTCGACGTGTTTTCTCAATCTCATCAGCTAATAACTGACAAGTTTTTTCAATTTCTGTTAATGATAATAAATCGGGTAACACTGCAGAAATTTGTTCAATTGAATGATCAATCTCACTATTGGAGTTTAAATAACCATATTTAAAATCACTCTCTTGATTTTGTTCTACTACCGTAAAATTCATTTCTGGAACAGAAACACTCATAATATTTTTTTCTTGTAAATTCAATGTGACACTTTGTGGAGGAATTGCTACTAATTCTTCAATAAAAGCTTCTTCTAGTGTTGCTTTTGCTAACACAAAACTTTTCATTCCTGCTGTTAAACGTTTTTCAACTTGATCACGTAATTCATTATTTTTACGAATTAACTCAATGAATTGTCTCATTAATTCGTCTTGCTTATCTTTTAATAATTTATGACCACGAACAGAAACGGTTAATCGCTGTTTTAACTTAGACAATTCCATTCTTGTTGGTTTTACATTTAATCTCACCATTTAGGAATCACTCCCCTTTAGGTAAAAATTCATCAAGCATTTCATCCTTGATACGTTTTAATTCCGTACGAGGTAAAATTGATAGTAATTCCCAACCTAAATCTAATGTTTCTTGAATAGTACGATTCGTTTGGAATCCTTGGCTGATGTATTCTTTTTCGAATCGATCTGTAAATTCAACATATAATTTATCTGTTTTTGATAAAGCAGATTCCCCTAATACGACTGCTAATTCTTTTGCTTGTTTTCCTGTTGCATAGGCAGCAAATAATTGGTTCATTGTTGAAGCATGGTCTTTACGAGTTTTTCCTTCACCTGAACCTTTATCTTTCAAACGAGAAAGAGATGGCAATACATTGATTGGAGGTTGAATCCCTTGTTTATCTAATGCACGATCCAAAATAATTTGACCTTCAGTAATATAACCTGTTAAATCTGGAATTGGATGTGTAATATCATCTTCAGGCATTGATAAAATTGGAATTTGAGTTACAGACCCTTTACGTCCTACTAAACGTCCCGCACGTTCATATAATGTCGATAAGTTTGTATATAAGTAACCTGGATATCCACGACGACCTGGAACCTCACGACGAGCTGCAGAAATTTCACGTAATGCTTCACAGTAGTTTGTCATATCTGTCATGATCACTAACACGTGCATGTCTTTTTCATACGCTAAATATTCAGCTGTTGTTAAGGCAATTTTAGGAGTCGCAATTCTTTCAATCGCTGGGTCATTAGCTAAGTTAATGAACATAACTGAACGATCAATTGCTCCTGTTTTACGGAAGTCTTCCATAAAGTATTCTGCTTCGTCAAAGGTAATTCCCATTGCAGCAAATACTACCGCAAATTTTTCGTCACTATTTAACACAGTAGCTTGACGAGCAATTTGAGCCGCTAATTCTTTATGAGGTAAACCTGAACCAGAGAATACTGGTAATTTTTGTCCACGAACTAATGTATTTAAATGGTCGATTGCTGAAATTCCTGTTTGAATAAATTCATCCGGATAGTCACGAGAAACTGGGTTAATCGCTTGTCCATTTACGTCTAAAGATGCTTCCGGTAATAATTCAGGACCACCATCAATCACATTTCCCATTCCATCAAAAATACGACCAACCATATCTTCTGATACATTTAAAGATAAAGGTTTCCCTTTAAAACGTACTTTTGAATCACGAATGTTAATACCGCTAGGTCCTTCAAAAATTTGTACCATCGCTTTATCTTCATGTACTTCTAGTACTTGACCATGACGAGTTTCTCCATTTTGTAATTGGATTTCTACTAACTCATCAAATTTAACACCTTCTACTTGTTCAACCATCATTAGAGGGCCGACAACTTCACTAATCGTACGATATTCTTTAAGCATTTGTCATTCCTCCTTTTTGAATAGTTGCTTTAACATCTTCTTGAATTTGTTCTTTAATTGCTGTAAATTGTTCCATTTGACTTTCTGGAATATATTTTGATCGAGCAATACGGTCACGAATTTCTTCTGTGCCATCCATAATTTCTGCATAGTAAGCACCAACGCTCATCGCATGTCTTGCTTGTTCTTCAAATGTTAAAATTAAATCTAACATACGATATTGTTTTTCACGAGAAGTGAATGTATCCACATCGTCAAACGCATTTTGTTGTAAGTAATCTTCACGAATGGATTTCGCAATTGTCATTGTTAAGCGGTCTTTTTCAGATAATGACTCTAAACCAACTAAACGTACAATTTCTTCTAAACTTGCTTCTTCTTGCAATGTTTGCATTGCATGTTGAACCATTGATGACCAATTTTCATGAATGTGTTCATCCATATATTTTCCAACTTCTTGATTATATAGAGAATAAGAAGTTAACCAGTTCATAGATGGGAAGTGACGTTTTTGCGCCAATGTTGCATCTAATCCCCAGAATACTTTAGCAACACGTAATGTATTTTGAGTAACAGGTTCTGAAGTATCTCCCCCTGGAGGTGATACCGCACCAATGGCAGTAATTGTCCCTTCACGACCCTCGCTACCTAAAGTAACGACACGTCCTGCACGTTCATAATATTCAGCAATACGACTACCTAAGTAAGCAGGATACCCTTCATCCCCAGGCATTTCTTCTAAACGTCCTGACATTTCACGTAACGCTTCTGCCCAACGTGAAGTTGAATCCGCCATAATCGCAACACTGTATCCCATATCACGGAAATACTCTGCAATTGTAATTCCTGTATAAATTGAAGCTTCACGAGCTGCTACAGGCATATTCGATGTGTTCGCAATTAAAATCGTTCTTTCCATAATTGATTCACCAGTTGTTGGGTCAATTAATTCTGGGAACTCATTTAATACGTCTGTCATCTCATTTCCACGTTCACCGCAACCTACGTAAACTACGATATCTACGTCAGACCATTTTGCAATTTGGTGCTGAACAACTGTTTTACCAGCTCCGAATGGGCCAGGTACAGCTGCAGCTCCCCCTTTTGTTACAGGGAAGAACGTATCGATAACACGTTGTCCTGTTAACATTGGAACTTCCGTATTTTTCTTCACTTTAAATGGACGACCTTGACGAACTGGCCAACGTTGAATTAAATTGAAAGATTTTTCTCCTTCTTCTGTTTCAATCGTATAAACCGAGTCTTCAATACGATAAGTTCCACTTGAAATACTTGTTACTGTTCCTTTGACTCCATAAGGAACCATAATTTTATGTTGAACAACTTTTGTTTCTTGTACATAACCTACAATATCTCCAGCTTCAACAGTTTGTCCAACTGCTACTGTTGCGTGAAACTCCCATTCTTTTTGACGATCTAATGGGGCTACTACTGTTCCACGAACTAAAAAGTCACTATTAGATACTTCTTTAAATGTATTCAATGGACGTTGAATTCCATCAAACATTTGAGAGATGATTCCGGGAGCTAATTCAACAGAAAGTGCTTCTCCTGTCGTTGTTACTGGTTCTCCTGGTCCTATTCCAGACGTTTCTTCATAAACTTGAATAGAGGCAACGCCTTTACGCATCTCAATAATTTCACCAATCAGTCCAAGGTGCCCTACGTGACAAATATCTTGAATATTTGCATCTTCCATACCTTCAGCGGTCACTAATGGTCCTGATACTTTTACGATTCTTCCGCTCTTCACCGAAGTACCTCCTCTTAACTAAATTTTACGAATTATAAAATGTTTTGACCTACAGCCTTTTCCACATTTTCTTGAATTCTTGATTTTCCAATGGATAATGAACCTTTATGATTTGGAATTAAAATGATTGCTGGTGAAACAACTGCATCATAACGACGAATCGTTTCAGCAATTTCAGAGGCAATCGCTTCTGTGACATAAATAATTCCATACTCTTCACTTGCTAATCGATCAATGGTTTCTCTTGCTTCTAAACTTTCATGAGCAGGAAACACATCAAAACCAAGAATTTTGAAAGGAAGGACTGAGTCTTTATCTCCAACAACTGCAATTTTATGAGCCATAAACTGGTCGCATCCTTTCTCTTAATTGTTCTTCACTAAACCCGTTATCGATTCCTACTAAAATCAATCGAATATTTTTCACTTCCATTTCACTAGCATGAATATAAGCAAGGGATGGATAAGGTCCAAAAGCATCGAATGTCGCATCTTTTAAATAACGATAAATACATTCGTCTTTCAACAATTCTAATTTCAATACAGAAATGTTTTCTTGCGATAAAATACTTTCCAATTCTTCTTTATAAGAAACACCATCAAATAATTGTAATAATGATGCCCACCCTAATTCTTGGAATGTATCGATTAATTGCGTTTTCGATACCGTTCCTTCATTTGATAATACCGTTTGTAAAAAGCTTCTTGATTGTTTTTGAGCACTTGCTCGAATTAAAGTGGCAATATTTTCTAAATCAATCATTAAATGAACAAATTCTGTCACTTTCTCATCTTGCAATTCACGTTCTAACATTCTTAAATGTTTAAAATAATAAGTATCCATAAAAACGTCAGCAGTTTCTAATCGTTCAAAATTTTCAAAATCTTCATAAGCTTCTCGAACGGCTTTTACCATAACGCTAGGAACATCTTGAGAATCTCGAGTTTCTACTAATTGTTTTAAGGTTGCTAATGAATAGCGACCAATGGGTACTAATAAATGTGAAAAATCTTTTTTAGCAAATTTTTCTTTTAATAACACTTTTAAATTATGATACGTATAACGAATTGAAAAAATATCTAATAATTCAGGTGTAGGAGTTAATTCATACAATTCCTCATACTGATTTTTCAAATGCTTCATTAATACTGCATCAAATTGTTTCGTTTGCAATAATTCATCCGTTTGAAAACCATAAGCCGTTTTTTGTAACACTTCTAAAGCTTGTTGTAACTCTTTTGAAGCTAATAAACTATTCATGATCTCTTTTGAAAGTAATTGTTGTTCTAAAATACGAACAGTAGTATTGATTCCTGAATAAGCTAAATCATTCATTGAAATCCCTCCTATCTTTCAAAAGCTTTTTTAGCTAACTCTGGTGAGTATTCTTGTTTTAAATCCTTTAATAATGCATCGAATAAATAGTTGTATTCAATTCCTGATTGTTGTAAAACAAATCCAACTTTTTGTTTTAAAGTCGTTTGTGACACTTCTAATTCAGAAGCATTCGTTAATTGGTGAATATCTTCTTGTGATAATTGACTTGCTGTTGCTTCTCCTAATACTAATGTGATTTTTTCTTGTTTAGGTAATTGAGCTACTACCGATTGAATAAACTGTACTAATGTTACGCCACTCCATCCAGACATTAAGGAGTAAACTTCATCAAAAACGCTATCGAGTAATCTTCTTTTTTCTTGTAAAATTTCTTTTTTACTCGCATTGACTAAAGATTGTTTCTCTTTATCCCAAAGTTGTTTTGCACGTTGTTTTAATTGAGTTTTCTTTGCCACTTCTTGTTCTGCTAAAGTTGCATTCATGACATTTGTACGTTCTTCTTCTTCTTTAGTAGCAACAGCCAATTGATGTGAGAAATCTTCTTCGACTTCTTTTAATACTTGTTGTTTTAGTTGCTCTAAATCTTTCAAACGTTCCAACTCCTAACCTAATTGATTGATAATTAAGAATGAAGCCAATAATCCTAAGATTGCATAAGTTTCAACCATGGCTGCAAAGATAATCCCTTTAGTAGATTCTTCTGGTTTTTTCGCTAAAATTTGAACACCAGCAGCTGCTACTTTCCCTTGAGCAATACCAGATAATAAACCTGTGAATGCAATTGGTAATGCTGCCATTAATAAGTATAAACCAGAACTTAAAGGCATTGTTGCACTCATTTTTTGCATAATGAAGAATGCAATGATAAATCCATAAATCCCTTGAGTACCAGGTAATAATTGTAAAATTAACGCTTGAACGAATTTTTCAGGTTGTTCTTTAATTAATGATGCTGCAGCTTCCCCTGCAATCCCTACACCTTTTGCAGAACCAATTCCTGAAAAAATACTTGCTACAGCCATTCCTAATGCTGCGAAAATAAAACCTCCAGAATTTTCAGTAAAAAATGTTAACCAGTTTGTCATAATAAATCTTCCTCCATCTTATTGATTTGATTTTTGTTTTGTTTCAATATATTTTTCATACGTTTTAAATGGTTTTAAAGCTCTTCCGCCACCTTCATAGAATTTACCAAAGAATTCTACAAACTGTAATCTTAACCCATGAACATAAGCTCCTAAAAATGTTAGGAAAATATTTAACCCATGAAGCGCAATTAACAGAAGAATTCCTACTGTAACCCTTGCAACTGGTGGTAAGAAAGTCACTAACATGTTAAATGCTGCTGCAATACTACCGCCTGATACTGCTAAAGCCATCAAACGAGTATAGCTGACAACATCTCCCACATAACCACTAATCCCATATAAGTTATATAAACCACTTGCCAAGCCCGCAAATTTATTCGAACTTGTCAACATAGATACGATCACAATTAGTACCGCTGCAATAATCGCTACATATGAGCCAATAGTTGCAAGAATCGGTATATTTAAAATCATCGAACCTACTAAATATAAAATTAAGCCAAAAATAATCGCTAACCATCCAATATGAGTGGTATACGCATTAGCATAATCTTTTTTCTTCCAATTACTATAAGCCCCTATAAATAGACCTACAATAATTTGGATAACCCCAAAAATGATTGATAAAACCATAATCATCGTTAAATCTTTTGAAAGCGATAATGGTTGGAATGGCATATCCACTCCAAAGAATGAACCAAAGATAATTCCCCAAACCACTGTTGGATAACTTAATAAATGGAAGAACATTAAATTACGTTTCATTCCTTTATCTAATACAAATAGTTTTAAGGCAAGGAAAGTTGCTAACCATAATACAAGTCCATATCCAATATCTGCAGACATCATTCCAAAGAACACAAGATAAAATGGCGCTGTAAATGGCGTTGGATCCACCTCTCCATATTTTGGTAAACCATACATCTCAATCATCATTTCAAATGGTTTAACGAGCGAATGGTTTTTCAAGACAGTTGGAGCTTCTTCATATTCTTCTGGATTAATTTCCAATTCTACTACGGTCACTTGAGAAGCAATTCCATACTCTTCTATTTGTTGTTTTGCTTGTTCCACCACATCATCACATAAATAACCATGTAAGCAGAATAAATGCTCTCCTGAATACAATTGTTCTTTTGCAATTTCTTTTTGCCATTCATTAAACGCATATTCACAATATAATTTTAATTTTCTAACAAGATCCTCTTGTTGTTGCATTTCTTGTACTAATGAACGTTTCGCTTCTTTTAATTGCTTTTGACGTTCTAAATTCAATTGCAATTCTTCTTTAGGGCTATGGTCAAATGGGTACCATGTCACACTAAAATTCACTTTCGCTAATTCTTCTTTAGCTTCTTGTTGATGTTTTCTTGAATAAGTTGCAAATACTCCAACTTCTTCTCTTGTATGATACACTTCCTGAACGACAATCCACTGACTCTCTTTTAGACTTTCTAAATAACGATTATCCGTTGTTTGAGGAATCGTCCCCATTTTTGTCTTCGTAAATGGTTGTTTAAAGATTTCCTTTGGATGGAAGTCTAAATTTCCCCATTTTCTAAGTAGATTTTCAGTTTCAACGAGCTCTGCATTTTTATCTTCAAATTTTTGTAATTGTACTCGATAGTTTTCAACACTCTCCATTAATTCTTGATAATCCCAATTAGAAACCGTTTGTTGAAGTTCTTCAATCGTAAATGTTTCTTTCTTAGTTTTCAATTTTTTCATGAGTGAAGGTTGTTTTAGATATTTTTCTAAAAAGCGAATATCTTCTTGTAATCGTTCTACTTTACTTTCTAACTCTTGAAGATTTTTTTGATTCGAAGGTTTTGATTCTTCTAACATGGATTGCCCTTGACTTAAGGAAATGAATTCTAATGATTGTAATTCTTGAACCGCGTCCATCAATTGGCTTTGAATACGATTTGGTGCAATAAACATCAATTTTTTCATTTTAGCAATTGCCATATCGTTTTAACACCTCCTTAATTGTTTCCTGAACCAATTCTTGTCGATTGGCTTCAAATACCTGTTGTATTTGTTGAATTTCTTCTTTTTGAAGAGATGCTAATTCTTCTTGGAAATCCAATTTCTTTTGAGAATATTTATCCTCTAATTCTTTTTCATAATTCAACAAAGCGATCTCTACATTCTTTTTAGATTCAGAAATTTTTTGATTCGCTTGAATTTTTGCTTCATCAATTTTCTTTTGAAAATCTTCTTTTAATTGTTGAGCTTGATTTTCAATAGCTTGAACAGATTCTACAATTTTTTGGCTCATAGTACACCTCCCA
Organism: uncultured Granulicatella sp.; assembly: GCA_963515985.1. GTDB lineage: Bacteria > Bacillota > Bacilli > Lactobacillales > Aerococcaceae > Granulicatella. The sequence continues at coordinate 7,215 of CAUQAL010000026.1, read as the reverse complement.
TCTCATAGGTCTGGATTCGATAATAAATTCCTACTTTTGTTATTATACCTTGCTTTCTAAAATGTATCAAACGATAATTCTATTCTACTCTCCTCTATTATCATTATAATTTAATAGGAAGAAACTCTACCTTTTTTAAAAATATTTTTTATTTTTTTAAAATAATGTTTGCATTTCAGAACAAATGTTCGTATAATACAGATACAAACATTTGTTCGGGAGGCCCAATTATGGAACAATATAAAAAACCATTTCATTCATTTATACAACCATTATTAAACAGTTTACAATTTCCAACAGAATCAACTTCATTTACACCTGTGATGCCATTAATTGATGTTGTTGAGACGATTCATAATAGTTACTATTTCAAAAAAGAAATTACTCTTTTATTTGAACAATATAATTCGAAAGGTGAATTACAACAATTTACTAAAAAAGGCATTATTAAAAGCTGTATTCAACCAAACAATCATTTTGTTTTTCTAAGCGAAGATTTAACCATGATTTTAAACTTAGAACAAGTTGTTTCTGCGATACAAGTGTAGATAGAAAATAAGACTTTTCATTGTAGTATTAGGACGCCAGTAGCCATCTACGGTGTCTCTTGGCTAAAATTTGAGCCTAGGTCTCAAATTTTCCTGCGCTAGAAGCCGATTGGCTTGTAGCGCTCATACTACTATGAAAAGTCTTTTTTCTATTCTTGGGTAGCAAAATGTACTTCCCCCAAAAGTTATACATAAAAAACTTATCTCTATAGCATGAGATTCGCAAAGCGAAGCTGCTGGCGTCCTTGCTATAGTAATAAAGTCTTTTATAAATAATTTACAATATCGGAGAAAGCAGTCTGGAGAATTTTTGTTTTAATTTTTTCCATGGAGATTGCTTTTTAAAATACGCTTCATCTACTAATAAACAGTTTTCAATATCTTTCTCAAAAATATCTTGTAACTTACATGAAATTTCTTCATCATAGATAAACGCATTAATTTCAAAATTCAATCGGAAACTTCGCATATCAAAATTAGAAGTTCCAACTGTAGAAGCAACACCATCTACGACCATTGTTTTCGCATGCAAGAAACCTTCTTCGTATAAATAGATTTCTACACCGTCTTTTAATAAATTCCGACAATAATACTCTGTTGCACGATAAACAAATGGATGATCCGGTTTGCATGGAACCATAATTCGTACTTTTACCCCTGAAAGAGCAGCCACTTGCAAAGCTTCCAGAACACTTTCATCTGGAATAAAATAAGGCGTTTGAATATCAATCGATTTTTTCGCCATATAAATCATTTTCACAAATCCCATTTTAATTTTTTGATAATCATTATCTGGACCTGTTGAAACGATTTGCATTGATGTATCGCCTAAACACTCTAAAGTAGGAAAATATCGTGGTAAAAATGTTTTTTGATATCGTTCTGAAATTGTTGCATTCCAATCAATAAAGAAGCGAGCTTGAAGAGATAATACTGCATTCCCTCTAATTCTTAAATGCGTATCTCGCCACTGACCTAGTTTTCCCTTTCCTAAATATTCATCCCCGATATTAAAGCCACCCACATAGCCAATCTTTCCATCAATAACAACAATTTTACGGTGATTTCGATAATTCATCCGTAAATTAATAATCCCAAATGTATACCCGAAAAAGGCTTCTGAACATCCTCCCACTTCATGGAGTTTTTTCCAAAATTTTTGTTTTGTAAAACGACTCCCTAATGCATCATATAGCACTAAAACTTCGACTCCTTGTTGCGCTTTTTCAATTAAAATCTCCAACAATTCACGCCCTAATTCATCATCATTAAAAATATAATAGCCAATATGAATATGGTCTTTTGCATTTCTCAAATCTTCTTTTAATTGAGTAAATTTCACCTGCCCCGTTGTGATAATCTCAACTTGATTTCCTTTTGTAATGACAGATTCATCACTTTCTAAAAATAATACCGCTAATTCTTTTAAATATAAATCTTCAAAAAAGGTATTATCATGTTCTAATTCCTCTAATTGCGTTTCAGCTAATTTTCTAATTCCAAATGTATCTTGGGATTTCAAATCGAAAATTCGATCTTTGCTAATTTTTCTTCCAAAAAAGAAATAAATGAAAAAACCTAAAAATGGGAAAAAGACTAAGACTAATAACCAAGCCCATGTAGCTGATATCTCTCTCGGTTCTCTAAAGACCGTAATAATTGCTCCAAGTGTATTGATAAATATCAAACCTGTTACTATTGTCGATAATAAATCCATTTCCTCTCTCCTTCCCTTCCTGCTTAGAAAAAAAGCAGGAAAACAGAAACTGTTTTCCCACTCTCATTAGTCATTTAATAAGTGAGATTTTTCTTTTCGAGATAAGTATTTTGTTCCTTTCGGAATGTAAATGTCACGTTTTACATAAATCAACGTTATTAATACTACTAATGTCACTACTAATGTAGCAATAAAGTTTACTGAAAATCCTAAAAATCCACTTGCTAAAGCAACTTTTTCAGTTGCGAATAGTGTTGGTGCTCCAATGGCAGTAGCAATAGCATGGAAGCCATAGCTGACAAATGTTGCGATAATGCTAGCTGTTACAACATTTAATACAGTTGAAGAAATACGAGCATTAAATGCTGTACGAACAGTATTTCTCGCAAAGAATCCAGCAAAAGCTACAAAACCATATGCCATTACAGAATCATGGAATGGAACGATAATATATCCTGCTCCACTTGGATGTAATACTCCATGTAAAAGACCAAATAAAATACTTGCGATTGCTCCCCAAATCCCTCCATGTCTTAACGATACTAAAATTAAAGGAATAATGGCAAAGTCAATGACTACATTTCCTCCAATTGCTGGAATGTAAGAAAGTCCACTAGCAACAACAATTGCTAACAAAACTTCTAACATAATTTTAACTGCTTTTGAACCCATGAATGTTCCCCTTTCAATGATACAACTTAATCCTTTTTATAATGTGATGCTTCCATAATAATTGGAAGAATAACCGGACGACGTTTTGTTTGTTCAAATAAGTAGCGACTTAATCCATCACGTACTTCTTGTTTTAAACGTGGCCATTCAAAATTATCACTTGCTAAATTTTCTTCCACAATATCCGTCACAATTTTTTGTGATTCTTGTAATAATTCCTCACTCGTCTTCATATAAACAAAGCCTCGAGAAACAATTTGTGGACCGGATAAAATTTTTCCTAAACGTCTAGAAATCGTTACAACGACTACGAAAATTCCATCTTCTGATAAAATCTTACGATCTTTTAGTACAATATTACCAATATCTCCTACACCAATTCCATCTACTAAAACATTTCCCGCTGGAACTTGTCCAGTAGCTGTCATTCTTCCTTTAGAAATTTCAATAACATCTCCTTTACCAGGGATGAAAATATTAGAATATGGAATTCCTAATTCGTGTGCTAACTCAGCATGAGCTAATAAACTACGATATTCCCCTTGAACTGGAATGAAGAATGTTGGCTGTAATAAATTCATCATTAGTTTTAAATCATTTGGAGTCGCATGTCCGCTTGCTTTCGCATTATCAGCCATTTCAACGACTTCAGCTTCCGCACGGTAAATCATATCTTTCGTACGAGCAATGGCTGTTTCCATTGCAGTTGAAGGAGTTGTCGCAATATAGACTAAATCTCCTTGATGTAAATTCACTTGACGGTGACGACCTTGTGCCATTTTTTGTAAAGCTTTAATTGGTTCGCCTACGTTTCCTGTTTCTAAAACAACGATTTCATCATCTGCCAAACGTTTTAATTCACGTGCTGTTACGAATAAATCTTCTGAAGGAACCGTTAATTTATTTAATTTCAATGCAATATTCACGATTTCTTCTAATTCTGCACCTGTTAAGAAAATCTTACGCCCTGATTCATGAGCTGCATTAAACACTTGTTGAATTCGTAAAATATTACTTGCCACACAAGCTACAATAATACGACCCGTTGCATTTCTAAATGTATCTAAAATACTAGCTTCAATTTTACGATCACTAACATTTTCCTCGTAACTTTCAGCATCACTAGAATCACTTAATAAGGCTAAGACATATTCTTCTCCAATATCCGTAATACGGCCAAAATTACTTTGATAGCCAACGGCAGCACTTTGGTCAAACTTAAAGTCTCCAGTATACACAATACTTCCGTCTGCTGTTTTTAAAACAATCGCTACTGAATCTGGAATAGTATGAGTTGTTTTGAAAAATTTCACCGTTACAGATTCAAAATCAATTTCTGTATTTTCAGTGACAATATGATAATCATCGAATCCTTTTACTTGTTTAGAAGACTCTACATAATATTTTGCTAAAGCAATCGTTAATTCTGTCCCAAAAACTGGCGCTTGAATATTTTTTAGAAAATAAGGAAGAGCTCCTACTGCATCCGCATGACCATGGGTTAAAAATACTCCTGCAATCCGATCTTTGTTTTCTTCTAAATAAGTAAAATCTGGAATCACGACATCGATTCCTAATAATTCGTCTTCTGGATAAACCAATCCACAGTCTAAGACGAAAATATCTTCATCTACTTCAACGGCATATAAACTCTTACCGTTTTCTCGAACGCCTCCTAGCGCCATTATTTTAATTGAACTCATAGTTCACCTCATCTTATTTATTTGTTGTATTTTTTCTTACCAACTTGTTTACATTCTTAATCTAGAATACCATATTTACGATTTTTTGACTAACATTTCATATTTTTTCTTGGAAATAAAAAATGAGACTAGGATTTTCCTAGCCTCATTTCATGAATGATTAAGCTTCTTTTTCGATTAATGCTTTACGAGATAAGTTAATACGACCTTGTCCATCAATTTCAGTAACTTTTACTTTTACTTTATCTCCAATTGCTAATACATCTTCTACTTTTGCCACACGTTCATGCGCTAATTCAGAGATGTGAACTAATCCATCTTTTCCTTTTGCAATTTCAACAAAAGCTCCGAATTTTTCAATACGGCGAACCGTTCCTTCATACACTTGTCCAGCTTCAATTTCACGTGTTAAATCTTCAATAATTTCTTTTGCACGTTGAATCATTGCAGCATCAGTTGAAGCGATGGATACATGACCTTCTTGATCGATATCAATTTTAACGCCAGTTTCATCAATAATGCTATTGATTGTTTCTCCACCACGACCGATAACAACTTTAATTTTATCTGGGTGAATAGAAATCATTTCAATCTTAGGTGCATATGGGCTTAACTCTTTACGAGGTTCAGCAATTGTAGAAGTTAATTCTTCTAAAATTTCAAAACGAGCTTTTTTCGCTTGCGTTAATGCTTCACGTAAAATTTGTTCTGTAATTCCTTGGATTTTAATATCCATTTGTAATGCTGTAATACCAGTTGTTGTACCAGCAACTTTAAAGTCCATATCTCCTAAATGGTCTTCTAACCCTTGGATATCTGTTAATACTGTATAGTTTGTACCATCAGAAATTAATCCCATCGCAATACCCGCTACAGGAGCTTTAATTGGTACTCCTGCTGCCATTAAGGCTAATGTTCCCGCACAAATACTTGCTTGAGAAGATGAACCATTTGATTCTAACACTTCTGATACAAGACGAATTGTATAAGGGAAATCTTCTGGAGTTGGAATCACTTGTTTCAATGCACGTTCCCCTAAAGCACCGTGACCAATTTCACGACGACCTGGGCTTCCAGCACGACCTACTGAACCTACAGAGAATTGTGGGAAATTGTAGTGGTGAATGAATCGTTTACCTTCTTCAATTCCTAAACCATCAATGACTTGATATTCTCCTAAAGGTGCTAATGTAGCTGAAGTTAATGCTTGAGTTTGTCCACGAGTAAATAAACCTGAACCATGAACACGTGGTAATAAGTCAATTTCTGAAGACAATGGACGAATTTCGTCAATTTTACGACCATCAGGACGTACTTTTTCTTCTGTAATTAAACGACGTACTTCGTCTTTTTCAAGATTATCCACTAATTGAGAGACTTGTTTTAATAAAGCTGCTTTTTCATCATTTTCTTCTAAAACAGCTTCAAAATGTTCTAATGCAGTTTCTTTAACTTTTTCAATATTTTCTTCACGAGCTAATTTTTCTTCTGTTTGGATTGCATTAATCATTGCTTGACTGAATAAGTCTTTCACTTGTTTTTCAATTTCTGGATCAAATGATAGCAATGTTACTTCCATTTTTTCTTTTCCAATTTCTTGAACGATTTGTTGTTGGAAAGCTACTAATTTTTTAATTTCTTCGTGACCGAATAATAATGCGCCTAACATATCTTCTTCGCTCACTTCTCTAGCAGAACTTTCTACCATGTTAATCGCAGTTGCAGTACCCGCTACAGATAATTCGATATCTGATAATTCAGCTTGTTCAGTGGTAGGGTTAATCACGTATTCTCCGTTTACACGACCAACATCTACCCCAGCAATTGGACCATCAAATGGAATATCTGAAATACATAATGCTAAACTTGAACCAAACATTGCTGCCATTTCTGGTGGACAGTTTGGATCTACAGACATTACAGTATTTGTAATTTGAACTTCATTACGGAAACCTTCTGCAAACATTGGACGAATTGGACGGTCAATTAAACGAGCTGTTAATGTCGCATGTTCACTTGGACGTCCTTCACGTTTAATAAATCCTCCAGGAATTTTACCTGCTGCATACATTTTTTCTTCATAGTTCACTGTTAATGGGAAGAAATCTGTATCCTTTGCTTGTTTTGTACCAACGGCTGCTGTTAATACCACTGTATCTCCATAACGAACTAAGACAGCACCATTTGCTTGTTTTGCTAATTGGCCGATTTCAACTTGTAACAGTCTTCCGCCCCATTCATAGCTATATACTTTTTTTTCTGACATATCGATTCTCCTTTTCTTCTTTTTAAGAGTATCTTTTAAACCTACTTTTAGAAATATAAACAGACGAAAAACTCACCTTCTTATATTTCTAAAGTAAGCACGCTAAAAAGAATACTCCTTGATTGTCATACGCAATAATTCTACCATAAACGATACTGAATAACTATTTTTTTGAGTAAACTTTAGCATTTTTTGAAAAAAATCCTAAAAACAATTGCATTTTAACTTCAAAGTGCTATACTAAAAACGTAATCAATGCCTCCTTAGCTCAGTTGGTAGAGCAGTAGACTCTTAATCTATGGGTCACAG
>CAUQAL010000025.1:0-16053 GCA_963515985.1 uncultured Granulicatella sp. | reverse complement strand
TCGCTTTATCGCGACAACTCCTATATAATATCATAGGCGTTTTTGTTTGTCAACTGCTTTTTTAAATCTATTTAAAATTTATTTTTCGCAATCGCTTCAAAAGCGAACGTTCGTTAACAACGTATATAATTTACCATAGCTTGAGTTAGTTTTCAAGTCCTTTTATATAATTTTTTCATTTTTTACACGTTGAATTGTCAATTCAAGTACAACAAATACTAACTTCATATACTATTATCTTTATTTTTTTCTTTTATTGGTTCAAGCCATTCTTTTTTAATATTTTTTTCAAGATTTTTTTGGCGTTGATCTTCTTCTAATTTTGGCATTATAATAAATGCATCACCAAAACTATCAAAATCATATTCTTCCTCTAATGATGGTAACTCAATATCTTCTGGTAAAATCAGCTTTTCTTTTTTTAGAAATTCATCTTTATTAAATCTTAAACCCATTTTTTCACTCCTTCTTCTCTATTATATATTTCTTTTTTTATTTTTCAATTTAATTATTTTTTACTAAAAACACTCCAAGTTTAGTTTATATTTCTAAAACTTGAAGTGTATTAATTTTTATGATAAAGAATCCCTTAATTTTTCGATTTCAATTAATAAATCATCATGTGAATTAATTCTAGAAAATGCAGCTGCATCATTTAACAATAATTGAACTTCATGGATATCCGCATTACTTTCAAATGCATTTACTGCTAATTGATAATGTAATCTACCTAAATAGTAGGTAATGTGGTATTGACTACATAACTCAATTCCTCTTTTTAGTAATTCATTACTTTTTTTATAATTTTTATTATTTGAGAAGAACATAGCACTATGATATAGAACTATTAATACTCTCCAAACATCCTCCATTTTTTCTAGTTGATATTTTTCTGATTCATGAATCGCTTTTGAAAAGTAATATTCTGCTTTTTCAATATCTTTTTGTTGATGGTAGACTAATCCTAAACCAGTATACGCTAGGTGAATATAAGTATCATCATTTTCGGATTGTTCTGCTACTATTTTATTAAAATAGAACAAATCATCTTCTATTTCCTTACCTTGTAGTACTTGGGTGAAACCTTTTAGATAAAGTAGGTGAATTTTTTGTTCATCATTGAATTGTTCCAATTGAACAGTTCCTATTAATTTTTCAGCCAATTCATAATCCATCGTTACAATATTTTCTTCTATTTTTTCTAGAAGCTTATTTATTGCAACTTCTTTTGTATTTACACTTGCAAATAAGTCTCCCACATCTAATTGCAATCTTTCGCACAATTGACTTAAAATTTTCATTGATGGAATTTGACCATGATTTTCAAAGCGACTTAATGTTGCTTGAGTACAGATTCCATGACTTAGTTCTATTTGAGAAAGGCCTTTTTCTTTACGGCGCCTTATAAAAACTTGAATATCCATACTATAATTCTCCTAACTTAAAATTTTTTTTTATTATACATCTTTTTTAGGATTTTTTCCAGTTAATATAAATATTTTTCTTATATAAAAAATGTAGTATATTTTATATAAAATACAAATATTTCTTATTGTCTACTTTTCGTGGACAGTTATATAAGTCATTTTAACCTGATTCTTTAAAAGTTTCAACCTTTTATATAGGATTTTTACAACTTTCTTTCAATTTTATAGTTTCTAATTTCTACTATAGTTGTTTATTTTGTTTTATTCTTCCGAATTCATTGTTTTTTCTATTTTCATTTACATAAAAAAGACTGGAATCAATCCAGTCTTCTATGTTCAATTATTCTGCAATTTCTACTACTAAATAACGATGTGGTTCTTTACCTTCTGAATGAGTAGAAATACGTTTATTTTTACTTAAATATGCATGAATTTGTTTTCTTTCATATGCAGGTAATGGCTCTAAATATACCGGTTGTTTTGTTTTTAAAACACGGCGTGCTGTTTTTTCTGCAATTTGTTGTAGCGCTTCAGTACGACGTAAACGATAATCCCCTACATCTACTTGGACAGACATTCTTCCTTTTACAAAGCGGTGAACTGAAACTTGTGCTAATACTTGTAAAGCATTTAAAATTTTACCATATTTACCAATTAATAATCCTGGTTTATCTGTTTCAAATACAAAATTCATTTTTTCTTTTTGTACCTCTACATGTACAACACTTGGTGCACCATATATTTCAGCTATTTGTTCTAAATACGCTTTTGTAATATGTGCAGCTTCTTCAATATGATTATCTAATACTTCAACTGATTCTTTAGATTCTTCATAATTATCTTCAATATCAAATTCTTCGTCCTCAAAAAATTCTTCAAATTCTTCAACAACTACTTCTTCTTGTTCAATTTTTTCTTTTACAGTAATTGACACTATAGCATCTTTTTGTCCAAAACCAAATAATCCTTTTTTTCCTTCATCAATTACTTCAATTTCTACATCATCTTGTGTTAATTGTAATTGACGTAATCCTTTTTGGATAGCTTTTTCCACTGAAGCATCATTTACTCGAATCGTTTGTGTCATCTTCTATATCCTCCATATTGCAAATTTACATGTATTATCTCATGTTCTTTAGATCTGAACAAGTCTATTCTTTAACTTCTGCCGTGTTTTTTCTTAGCTTTTTCTAAAGCTTTTTCACGACGACGTTTTTCATGTGCAATAGTTTTTTGTTCTGCAATAAATGTAAATGGATTATTCATTAATAATGTTTGAATAACCATAAAGATATTCCCTACAACCCAATATAATGATAACGCACTTGGGAATGTTAAAGCTGTAAATCCAATCATTGCTGGTAATACAAATAACATAATTTTTCCAGCTGCTCCACTATCTTGCATTTTCATTGTTAACCAAGAAGTCGCATAAGTTGTAGCTACTACTAAAATTGGTAAAATGAAAAATGGATCTGGTTGATCTAAATTAAACCATAAAAAAGATCCAGTTTTTAAAGCTTCTGTACGACTAATTGCTTGATATAAAGCAATCATTACAGGTAATTGAATCGCTACGGGTAAAAATCCAGCATATTGATTCACACCTTCTCTTTCATATAAAGCTGAAATTTCTTCTCGTAAAATTTCTTGTGTTTGGTGATCACGAGCAGAGTATTTTTCACGAAGTTTATTAATTTCAGGTTGTAAAATAGCTGTTTGTCTTGTTGTCTTATATTGGAAGTGCATAATTGGTACTAATACAATTCTTGTTATAATTGTAAATGCAATAATTCCTAAACCATAACTATTTCCAAAAATATGAGATAAAGTAATAATAAATTGAGATAAATTATAAATAATGAGTCGATCCCAAATCCCTGTACTTTCTACTGTTACAGGAGTTGTACTACATGCTGCTAAAAATAATGTTAAAACCGCTAATGTTAAAGCTAATTTATGCTTTTTCTTCACTTAATTCCCTACTTTCTCCATTATAATCATCTTTCATTAAAATTTTCCCTAATTTTAATACATGCATCAAACATTTTTTTACTTCTTGATAATTCATAGATACTACAGGTTTACGTGCGATCACGATAAAATCAATCTTTGACTGTAATTGTGGCTTTAGTTCTGTTAATACACTTCGTATTAATCGTTTGATACGATTTCTAACAACTGCATTTCCTAATTTTTTGCTCACAGAAATTCCTACTCTAAAATGAGATTGATTCGATTTATCGATTTGATAAACCACAAATTGACGATTCGCTACTGAATTTCCATGATGAAAAACTCGTTGAAACTCTTGCTCTTTCTTTACTCGATAAGACTTACGCATACACTCACCTTTATCTAAGTTTTTAAAACATTTATAAAAAAAAGATCACTGAGACGTTCAGTGATCTAAGCTGCTAAAACTTTTCTACCTTTACGGCGTCTGCTTGCTAATACTCTACGGCCATTTTTTGTACTCATACGTTTACGGAAACCGTGAACTTTTTGACGTTTACGTTTGTTTGGTTGATATGTTCTTTTCATAACTTCTTGCACCTCCTAGTTCTGTGTCATGTCTAACTATCCTAGACAGTCTACATCATTATAATGATAATCTCTAACAAAGTCAATACTTTGTTTCTTGCATCACTGTACTGAAGTATCATACCATATTTTATTCAAAATACCTAGTAAAATTATTCATCTTTCAATAGTTATCCACAATTATTTTTATTAACTTTTTTTAAATTCACCTTTATCCTTACACTTTCCACAATTTTTTAACAAATTCAAATCCTGTTTACAAAAACATATCCACAAGTTGTGGATAATGTGGAAAACCTTCTAAATCTTTTATTTTTATTATATTTTACTTATAAACAAATCTTGTTAATAACTAAAATTTTACTAATTTTTTTCTATTTTATCCACAAAGTTGTGGATAATTTTTACTAAATTCACACTATTTTGTTAAAATATGATTTTCTGTGGAAAACTTTTAAAAAAAATGCTACACTTACTCATAGATTTTAATCTTATTTATCCATAGGGAGGTGTTTTTTATGAATCCATTAGATGAATTTTGGAAAATTTTGTTATCTCATTTTGAAAAAACAAATTCAGATTTTACCATTAAACACTGGATTATGCCTGCTAAATTATTAAAAATTGATCAAAATTATCTTTATATTCAAGTTCCTTCTCAAACATATGCTAATTTCTGGGAAGATAATTTATTAATGGATGTAATGGAACGTGGATATGATTATTTCAGAAAATCATTTGAACCAAAATTTATTATTTCTGATGAACAAGATTTTTCAAAAAAACAAACATTCTCGGAACCATCTACACAAATTCCTTTATCAGAAGAACTAAAAGAAAACAATCAAAATATCTATTTAGAAGATGATTCTCTTTTAAATCCTAAGTATACCTTTGATTCATTTATCATTGGTAAAGGAAACCAAATGGCACATGCTGCTGCTCTAGTTGTATGTGAAAAACCTGGACAATTGTATAATCCACTCTTTTTCTATGGTGGTGTTGGATTAGGTAAAACTCACTTAATGCAAGCAATTGGAAATCAATATAAATTATTAAATCCAAATGCAAGAGTTAAATATGTAACAAGTGAAGCTTTTACAAATGAAATGATTACTTCATTAAGAACAAACACGCAACAAGAATTCAGAGATTATTATCGTAATGTAGATTTATTATTAGTAGATGATATTCAATTTTTTGCTGAAAAAGAGGCTACTCAAGAAGAATTTTTCCATACATTTAATGCATTGTTTAATAATCAAAAACAAATTGTTTTAACAAGTGATCGACAACCAACAGAAATTAAAGCCCTACAAGAACGTCTAGTTTCTCGATTCGTTTCTGGTCTTCCAGTTGATATTACTCCACCGGATTTAGAAACAAGAATTGCAATTTTATCAAAAAAAGCAGAAACGGTTGGTATTGATATCTCTGTAGATACGTTGAGTTATATAGCTGGACAAATTCAATCCAATGTCCGTGAATTAGAAGGGGCTCTTGTTAGAGTTCAAGCATATTCTGTAACTCATGGAGAAGATATTACAACGAATTTAGCAGCTGAAGCTCTACAAAACTTTTTACCTGGAAGTAAAGAAAAAATTGTATCCGTTCAAGATATTCAAGAAGCGGTTGCACGTTATTACCATATTTCTCTAGAAGATTTAAAAGGTAAAAAAAGAACAAAATCAATTGTAGAACCCCGTCAAATTGCCATGTATTTAGCAAGAGAATTAACGAATAGTTCACTTCCAAAATTAGGAACAGAATTTGGCAAAGACCATTCTACTGTCTTACATGCCTATGATAAAATTAATGAAGAATATAAACTTCAAGGCGATGTAACAAAAGCTGTTAATGATTTGAAGAAAAAACTTGGTTTTTAAGATGTGGATAACTACTCTAATTCCTAAATAGTTATGCACAATACTTATCCACAATTAAAATTATTTGAAATTATAAAAGTTTGAGACTTTTCCACAAAATTAACAGGCCCTACTACTATTACTATATTTATTATAAATAAAATTAAATTTAAAACAGACACACTTACAACTAGGAGGCAAATAATGAAATTTTCAATTAATCGTCAAGCATTTCTAAAAAATTTAGCAGACGTTCAACGTGCTATTCCTTCAAAAACAACGATTCCAATTTTAACAGGAATTAAATTAGTTGTTTCTCAAGAAGAAATTACTTTAACAGGTAGTGACTCTGAAGTTTCTATTGAAATTTTTCTTCCAGTAGAACATGAAGAATTACAATTATCTATTGTGGAGACAGGTTCAATTGTATTACCTGCTCGTTTCTTTGGTGAAATTATTAAAAAATTACCTCAAAATACATTTACTTTAGAAACAAATGATCAATTACAAGCAACGATTACTGCTGGAAGTGCTGCATTTACATTAAATGGTTTATCGGCTCATGATTATCCACAACTTCCAGAAGTTGAAAAAGACCATGTATTAACATTACCTGTTCCTTTATTTAGACAAGTAATTTTACAAACTTCTATTGCAGTTTCTACTGCTGAATCTCGTCCAATTTTAACGGGAATTCATATGGTGATTGCCAATAATCAATTAAAAGCGGTCGCAACAGATTCTCACCGATTGAGTCAAAGAATTATTCCTTTAGAAATGCCTGCAACAAGTAATGCATTAACATTTGAAATTACTTTACCTGGTAAAACATTAATTGAATTATCCCGTATTATTGATGGATTAGAAACAATTGATTTTGCAATTACCGAAAATCAAGTTCTTTTCCAAACAGAAACACTTTCATTCTATTCTCGTTTATTGGAAGGACGTTATCCAGATACAGATCGATTAATTAATGATCAATTCAATACAGCAATTACAGTTGTAGCAAGTGATTTAGTAGCAGCTGTAGATCGTGCTTCATTAATGTCACATACGGATAAAAATAATATTGCGACATTATCAATTAATGAAAATCGTATTTTATTAACAGGAAATTCACCAGAAATCGGAAAAGTTGAAGAAGAAATTATGGTAGAAAATTATGAAGGTGCTTCATTAGAGGTTTCTTTCAATCCTGATTATTTAAAAGATGCGCTACGTTTATTTGGCTCTTCAGAAGCAAAAATTCAATTTTTAGAAGCAAATCGTCCATTTACATTAACATTAAAAGATAATCATTCAGATATTCCATATAGCTTTATTCAATTAGTTACTCCAGTACGTACATTTAATGGTTAAAAAATAGTCCATGATGATTTCGATCGTCATGGATTTTTTTTGCTTATTTTTAAAATTTTGAAAAAATCCTAGTAAATTTCATTTTTCCCTTTAAAAAAGGTTTTTTATTTATTTTATAAAAAAATGCAAAAATAGGCGGATTTTTGCAAAATCTTTGAGAATTCTCTTAAAAAAAGGTATAATAAAGTAGTATGCTTATACCCAAAAGAGAGAAAAGAGGAAAATCATGACAAAAATTGTAACAATTACAGAAGAATTTATTACATTAGGACAATTTTTAAAACATATTGATGTGATTACAACAGGTGGTCAAGCAAAATGGTATTTGCAAGAAACAGTTGTATTTGTTGATGGTGAAATTGAAAATCGTCGTGGTAGAAAACTTTATGATAAAACACGTGTAGAAATTCCTGAAGAAGGCATTTTTGTTGTGAAAAGAGAATCTGAGGAAGTTGTGGATGAGATTAGTTGAATTACAACTGAATCATTTCAGAAATTATGAAGAACTTTTTCTTGAATTTGGGAAAGGAGTTCATATTTTTATTGGTGAAAATGCTCAAGGAAAAACGAATTTAATGGAATCCATCTATACTTTGGCAATGACGAAGAGTCATCGTACCAATCAAGATCGTGAATTGATTATGTGGAATGAAGATACTGCTACCATTAAAGGAAAAGTAGAAAAGAAAATTAGCAATATTCCCTTAGAAATTCGTTTTTCAAATAAAGGAAAAATAGGACGAGTGAATCATTTAGAACAAAAGAAGCTTAGTTCCTATTTAGGACAATTAAATGTCATTTTATTTGCACCTGAAAATTTAGAATTAGTGAAAGGTGCCCCAGCAAATCGCCGAAAATTCATGGATATGGAACTAGGTCAAATGAATCCTATTTATTTACATGAATTAGTAGAATATCAACGCCTTATAAAACAAAGAAATCATTATTTAAAACAATTAGCGATTAAAAAATCATCGGCTGATCTTTATTTAGAAGTTTTAACAGAACAAGTTATTGAAAAAGCAAGTGCAATTTTAATCCATCGTTTAGAATTTATGGAACAATTAGAAGCTTTAGCCAAACCAATTCATGAACAAATTTCATTAGGAAGAGAAGAGTTTTCATTGAAATATCAAACATCCCTTTCGATTGAAAAAGGAATATCTCAAGATGAAGTAAAAGAATTGTATCAAAAACAATTTGAAGCTTTACAAAAAAGAGAATTGGAGCAAGCGAGCACTTTAGTAGGCCCGCATCGAGATGATTTGATTTTTTATTTAAATGATAAGCCTGTTCAAAATTTTGGTTCTCAAGGGCAACAACGTTCAACTGTATTAAGTTTAAAATTAGCAGAAATAGAATTAATGAACATCGCTACTGGAGAATATCCAATTTTATTATTAGATGATGTGTTATCTGAATTAGATGATGATCGACAAACACATTTGATTAAAGCAATTGAAAATAAAGTACAAACATTCATAACAACGACTAGTTTAGATGGAATTCGTAAGCAATTTATTAATGAACCAATTGTATATCCGATTCATCAAGGTCAAGTTCAATGAAAAATGGAGTGTGAGAATAGAAAATGACAGAAGAAAATAAAGAAGTTCTTGCTGCACAATATGATGCCAGTCAGATTCAAGTATTAGAAGGATTAGAAGCTGTACGTAAACGTCCAGGGATGTATATTGGTTCTACAAGTAGTGCTGGTTTACATCATTTAGTATGGGAAATTGTTGATAACTCAATCGATGAGGCTTTAGCAGGATTTGCGACTCATATCGAAATTGAGATTACACCTGAAAATCATATCCGTGTTACTGATGATGGACGTGGAATTCCAGTTGATATTCAAGAAAAAACAGGACGTCCTGCAGTAGAAACAGTATTTACAGTACTACATGCTGGTGGTAAATTTGGCGGCGGAGGTTATAAAGTTTCCGGTGGTCTTCACGGGGTAGGTGCTTCTGTTGTTAATGCACTTTCTACAGATTTAACGGTACAAGTTTTTAAAGATGGAAATATTTATGAACAGTCTTATAAACGTGGGGCTGTTTTAGAAGATTTAAAAATTGTTGGACAAACTGAAAAACATGGAACGAGTGTTTATTTTGTACCAGACCCAGAAATTTTCCAAGAAACAACTGTATATGACTTTGAAAAATTAGCGAATCGTGTTCGAGAACTAGCTTTTCTAAATAAAGGATTAAAACTAACGATTACTGATTTGCGAGTAGAAGAGCCTGTTGTAAAAACTTTTTATTATGAAGGCGGAATTAAAAGTTATGTAGAACATTTAAATAAGTCTAAACAAGTATTATTTGAAGAACCGATTTATGTTGAAGGGGAACAAGATGGCATTCAAGTGGAAGTAGCGATGCAGTATACTTCAGGATACCATACGAATTTATTAAGTTTTACAAACAATATCCATACTTATGAAGGTGGAACACATGAATCTGGAATGAAAACAGCCCTTACTCGTGTTATTAATGATTACGCTCGTCGTCAAAAATTAATGAAAGAGAATGAAGAAAAATTAAGTGGGGAAGATGTACGTGAAGGATTAACGGCAGTTGTTTCTATTAAACATCCTGATCCACAATTTGAAGGACAAACAAAAACAAAATTAGGAAATTCTGAAGCAAGAACAATTACAGATCGATTATTTGCGACTCATTTTGATAAATTTTTAATGGAAAATCCACAAGTTGCTCGTAAAATTGTTGAAAAAGGGATTTTAGCTTCTAAAGCACGTTTAGCTGCGAAAAGAGCACGTGAAGTAACTCGTAAAAAATCTGGTTTAGAAATTTCTAATTTACCAGGGAAATTAGCAGACTGTTCAAGTAATGATCCAAGTGTTTCAGAAATCTTCATTGTCGAAGGAGATTCTGCGGGAGGTTCTGCAAAACAAGGACGTTCTCGTCACTTCCAAGCGATTTTACCAATTCGTGGTAAAATCTTAAACGTTGAAAAAGCATCATTAGATAAAATTTTAGCCAATGATGAAATCCGTTCACTATTTACTGCAATGGGAACTGGATTTGGTGGAGATTTTGATTTATCGAAAGCTCGTTATCATAAATTAGTGATTATGACCGATGCCGATGTCGATGGAGCACATATTCGAACATTATTAATTACATTATTCTATCGTTATATGCGCCCGGTAGTGGAAGCAGGATATGTTTATATTGCGCAACCACCTCTTTATAAATTAAAACAAGGAAAACAAGAGTTTTATATTCAAAATGATGAGGAATTAGAAGCAAAATTAAAAGAACTTCCAGCTAGTCCAAAACCACAAATTTCTCGATACAAAGGTTTAGGAGAAATGGATGCGGAACAATTATGGGAAACAACAATGAATCCTCAAAATCGTTCGATGTTACAAGTAACGGTTGAAGATGCTGCTGAAGCTGATCAAGTGTTAGATATGTTAATGGGCGATAAAGTAGAACCACGTCGAGAATTTATTGAAGCAAATGCGAAATTTATTGATGTGAATGATTTAGATATTTAATGATTGAAGAAGAGGAGAGACAAAATGTCTGAGGAAAAAGATTTAGAATTTTTCGAAGAAAAATTCGAACCAACGGATTTAGCTAAAACAATGCGTAAATCATTTTTGGAATATTCCATGAGTGTTATTGTATCTCGTGCGCTTCCGGATGTTCGTGATGGATTAAAACCCGTTCACCGTCGTATTTTATATGGAATGCATGAATTAGGAGTAACGCCAGATAAGCCCCATAAAAAATCTGCTCGTATTGTTGGGGATGTAATGGGTAAATACCATCCACATGGAGACTCTGCCATTTATGATGCAATGGTGCGTATGGCACAAGATTTCTCATATCGTTATCCATTAATTGATGGTCACGGAAACTTTGGTTCTGTTGACGGAGATAGTCCAGCGGCAATGCGTTATACCGAAGCAAGAATGAGTAAAATTGCTTTAGAAATGCTACGAGATATAAATAAAGATACGATTAATTATCGTGATAACTATGATTCAACAGAACGTGAGCCAGAAGTTTTACCATCTCGTATTCCAAATCTTTTAGTTAATGGAGCAACAGGGATTGCGGTAGGGATGGCAACCAATATTCCTCCACATCATTTAGGGGAAGTAATTTCTGCTTTACATTTATTAATGAAAAATCCTGATGTCACAACAGCTGAATTGATGGAAGTATTACCAGGACCTGATTTTCCAACAGGTGGAATTGTATTAGGCAAATCTGGAATTCGTCGAGCTTATGAAACAGGTCGTGGATCTATTACGGTTCGTGGACGTGTACAAATCGAAGAATTAAAAAATGGAAAAGAACGGATTATTATTACGGAATTACCATATATGGTTAATAAAGCTCGTTTAGTTGAACGTATTTCTCAATTGCATCATGAAAAGAAAATTGAAGGAATTACGTATTTAAATGATGAATCTGACCGTAAAGGAATGCGTGTCGTTATTGAAGTGAGAAGAGATGTTTCTGCTTCAGTTGTTTTAAATAATTTATACAAATTAACGCCATTACAATCAAACTTTGGATTTAATATGTTAGCAATTGTAGGGCAAGAACCAAAAATTTTAAGCTTAAAAGAAATTTTACGACACTACTTAAATCACCAAGAAGAAGTGATTCGTCGTCGTAGTATTTTTGAAAAGAAAAAAGCTGAAGATCGTGCTCATATTTTAGAAGGATTACAAGTAGCTTTAGATCATATCGATGCCATTGTGGCGATTCTTCGTAGTTCTGCTAGTGGTGATATTGCCAAAGAACGTTTCATGAATGAATATGGATTAAGTGATAAACAAGCTCAAGCTATTTTAGATATGAGAATGGTTCGCTTAACAGGATTAGAACGTGAGAAAATCGATGCAGAATATGCAGATTTACAAGCTCTAATCAAAGAATTAAATGAAATCTTAGCAAGCGAAGAAAGACGTTATGAAATTATCGAACAAGAATTATTAGAAATTCAACAAAAATTTGATAATCCTCGTCGTACTGAATTATTAGTAGGAGAAGCTTTAAGTTTAGAAGATGAAGACTTAATCGAACAAGAAGATGTAGTCATTACTTTAACGAAGAATGGCTATATTAAACGATTAGCAAATTCTGAATTTAAAACACAACGTCGTGGTGGGCGTGGTGTACAAGGAATGAGCGTCCATGATGATGACTTTGTAGAAAATATGATTTCATGTTCAACTCATGATTCATTATTATTCTTTACGAATACAGGTAAAGTATATCAAGCAAAAGGATATGAAATTCCAGAATACAGTCGTACTGCTAAAGGATTACCAGTCATTAATTTATTGAATATTGACTCAACTGAGAAAATTCAAGCAATTATTAGTGTACCGGAATCTGATGAAACAGAAAGATTCTTATTCTTTACAACTTTACGTGGAACTGTTAAACGTGTGAAATTATCAGACTTCAAAAATATTCGTACCAATGGATTACGTGCGATTCAATTACGAGAAGATGATCAATTAATTCGTGTAGTAGTAACAAGTGGTCAAGATGGCATTATTCTTGGAACTTACCACGGAAATGCTGTAACATTCCATGAAGAAAAAGTTCGTGCAATGGGTCGTACAGCAGCAGGGGTTCGAGGTGTATCTTTACGTGATGATGACTACGTGATTGGAATGGATATTTTAACACCTGAACGTGAAGTATTAGTCGTTAGTGAAAAAGGATATGGTAAACGTACTGCTGCCAGCGAATATGCCTTAAAAGGTCGTGGTGGTAAAGGGGTTAAAACCCTTCGTATTACTGAGAAAAATGGTCCTCTTGTATGCTTAAGAACCGTAACGGGTGAGGAAGATTTAATGATTATGACGAATAAAGGAGTGATCATTCGATTCCACGCTTCAGATGTTTCTCAAACAGGTCGTGGTGCTCTTGGAGTTCGTATGATGCGTTTAGATCAAGATGCTATTGTAAGTTCATTAGCCATTGTTGATCGTGAAGAGGAGATAGAAGAAACGGTCACTTCATCTGAAGAAACAGTTGTTTCTGAAAAAGTAACCGAAAACTTACAAAACTTCGCACAAGAATTAGTAGACGAACAAGAATAAAACATTAAAATTAGACTTTTCTAAATTAGCAAAGATGTTAAACATCCTTTCATGCTATGAGGAAAAGTCTTTTTTCTAATTATGATAAAAATACAAAATATCAAGCAATTCTTTAGAAAAATCAGACTTTAGTCACTAGTAAAGCGCTATTTTTAGGTGTATAATCATCGTAATTACAGGATGGGAGGAAGTTTATCATGATTGAATTTAAACAAGCAACAAAAAAATATGGAGATAAGGTAGCTTTAAATAACTTAAACTTAACAATTGAAAGTGGAGAAATTGTTGGATTAATTGGACATAATGGTGCCGGAAAATCTACAACTATTAAATCATTAGTGAGTATTTTGCCACTTACAAGTGGAACGATTGAAGTAGATGGCGTTCCTCTATCACAAGATCCATTAACGATTAAGCGAAAAATTGGATATGTTGCAGATTCTCCAGATTTGTTTTTACGTTTAACGGCTAATGAATTTTGGGAATTAATTGCAGTTTCTTATCAATTAACAATGAATCAAATAGAAGAAAGATTAACCTATTTATTAGAGTTATTTGACTTTACTTCTTATCGTTATGATGTTATTGAATCATTTTCTCATGGGATGAGACAAAAAGTATTCGTCATTGGTGCTTTGTTATCTGATCCAGATATTTGGATTTTAGATGAACCATTAACTGGTTTAGATCCACAAGCTGCTTACGATTTGAAAAAAATGATGCGTGAACATGCCGAAAAAGGAAAAACAGTATTATTTTCTACTCACGTATTAGAAGTAGCAGAGCAATTATGTGATCGTATTGCGATTTTGAAAAAAGGTGAATTACTATTTTACGGTACAATCGAAGAGTTAAAAGAACATAATCCTCAAGAGTCTCTTGAAAGTATTTATTTATCTTTAGCGGGACGTAAGGAAGGAGAGACTGTCGATGAATCTGCAAGCTGTTAGAAAATTAGTGAAGTTGAATTTATTATATGCAGTTGCTCCTGCTCAATTAGCTGCTTACCGACAAAAACAAGAAAAAAATCCACTGAAAAAAATCGATATTCCTAAAAAAATCCTTCGTTCTCAGCTTATGATTGGATTAATTTATATCGCTTTTTTTGGGGTGCTTAATTCATTTATGAATCCTATTGGAGAAAATCCAGTCCTATTTGCGAATATGATTAGTATTTTTAGTGCTTTTACATTTTCTCAAAGTTTTATTGCTTTTTATAATGTATTTTATGAAAGTAAAGATTTAACTTCTTATCGACCTTATGCTTTTAGAGAAGTAGAAATTATTCTTGGAAAAGCTATTTCTGTTATGATGGTCGCTTTAATGGGATTAGGGCCTATTATTGCTTATTTTATCGTTTTACCGATTCAATATGGAAAAGATTTTTGGTATACCATTCCTTTAATGATTATTAACTGCCTTATCTTATTAGTCTTTTTAGGAGTATTTATTTTTACACTTGTACATTATTTGACAAGTTTGTCATTTTTTAAAAAGCATAAAAATATTATTTCAAATATTTTATTAGGATTTGTTTCTGTTTTTTCAGGCTTACTTTATATTTTAATTTCTAATCATAATACTGTTTCAATATTAACGAAACAAGAGAGAGCTTTTATTCCTCCTTTTGAAGCTTTTTATGCGATGATTCTTCATCCATTATCACTTGACGGAATGATTGGCTATATTGGTTGGATTGGAATTACAGTTCTCTTATTAGTGAATATTTATTATAAAATATTGCCAACCTTTTATGAAAAAGCGATGGAAGTTAGTTCGATTCAACAATATTCTAAAAGAGTTCGTAGCTTTTCATTGGATAATTTTTCAAAATTAGTGAGAAAATACCATATCCAATTAATGAAAGAAGGGTCAATTATTGTTCAAGGAATTATTGCACCAAGTATTTTACCGTATTTGATGTTTTTACCAATGATTTTTGGTGTGACGAGAGAAGGAGTTAATCTTACAGAATTTTTTACCTTCCGATTTTTACTTTCGTATTTATTATTTGCACTAATGTTTGCAATGACGAATTCCTTTGGAAATAACTTAACAAGTATTGGTTTTTCTTTAGAAAGAGATAATTTTGAATATTTAAAAGTATTACCAATTGATATGAAAAAATATGCTCGTGAAAAATTTAAAGTATTATTTTTAACGCAATCTTCTGTACCGATTTTATTATTAAGTATTGTATTATTAGTACTACGCATGCCAGTTTTATTAGTATTAACAATAATAGTTACTTGGTTTTCAATTAGTTTTGGGTTATCAGCTTGGGGATTTGAAAGAGATTATCGACTACGTGTTCCTAATTGGAGTAATATTGTCGAATTACAAAGTAGAGGAAATAAATTTTTATTAGGATTCTTAATGTTTATTTTATTTATCCTTTTAATCCTTTGTATAGTGGCCTCTTTCCCAATTATTCACTTCCTTCCAGAAACAATTGGATATATCATAGGTGCTGCAGCTTTTATTATTCTGAATGGACTAGGGCTATTTTTCGGTGAATTTTATTTAAGAAAATTGAAAAAAGCTTTATAATTTTTGACTTATGTTTAAAATTTCAATATGATAATAGAAGAAAGGGGAATGGATAGAAATGACTGCTAAAGAAACATTAACGGCAATTATAAAACATTTAAACGAAGAACAAGTTTCTGTTTTATTAAGATATATTTATACTGTTTTCCCTGAAATTTCTGATGAGATGATTAATGAAAATGGTGAAGTAGTTGTAGAT
>CAUQAL010000024.1:0-18211 GCA_963515985.1 uncultured Granulicatella sp. | reverse complement strand
TTTATGAAATTTACATTAAAGAAGACGGTGTTGGCAACAATCGCAGTAGCTTTTCTAGGAATTTCAGGAATGACAACTTCAACAGCTAAGGCTGATGAATGGGTAGCACGTACTACAGACGAAGTAAAAGATGAAATTGTTCATAATGAAGAAGGAGTGCAAGAGTACACAGTAAAATATGGTGATACATTATCTGTTATTGCTGAAGCGATGGATGTATCATTAGATGCTTTAATTCGTGTAAATGACATTCAAAATGCTAACTTAATTTATGCAGGAACAATGATTAAGTTTTCTGCAGATAAACAAGAGGTAGTCGTGAAAACAGAAGAAGAAGAGCATACTTACAAAGTAGAAGATAATACAGAAGTTGTAGAAGTAAAAGCAGTAGAGCCAACTCCGCAAACAGTCACTTCACAAGAAGAAACTACTAGCGTTTCATCAACAGAAGGTTACACATTAACGGTAGAAGCAACGGCGTATTCATACGCAGAGCCAGGATTATCAAATTACACAGCAGATGGGACAAACTTAGTGAATGACCCAATGGTAATTGCAGTAGATCCTCGAGTAATTCCTTTAGGAACAATGGTCGAAATTCCAGGATATGGAGTATTCCGTGCAGCTGATACAGGTGGAGCAATTGTTGGAAATAAAATTGACGTTCACTTTACAACCGTAGCAGAAACCTATAATTTTGGACGACGTACAATTACAATTCGTATTTTAAAATAAGTATTTTTAAAAGATTGGATGCAAATCCAGTCTTTTTTCTTTTGATATCATTCACAAACTAGATGGATTATATGAAGATTTTTAGAAAAAAATATTGTCTTTTTTTCAAATGCTAGGAAATAAGTTGAAAATATGGTATATTGTGAGAAATGCAATATTTAGTAGTATGACAGGAGTGGAAAGAATGAAAAAAACTATGATGGGGATGTTAGCTGTAGCATCAACTTTAGCGTTAGCAGCATGTTCGAATAATCAATCAGCTGTAGCGACTTCAAAAGCAGGTAATGTTACCCAGGAGGAATTTTATAAAGCTTTAAAAGCAACATCTGGAGAACAAACATTACAACGTTTAGTGTTGCAAAAAGTTTTAGAAAATAATGCATCTGACAAAAAAGCTTTAGAAGATGAAGCGAAAAAAGAAGTTGCAAACCAAGTGACACAATATGGTGGAGAAGATGCTTTAAAAGCAGTATTAGCTCGTAGTGGATTTACTTCAGTCGATGCTTACCGTGATACAGTTTACTTAAACAAATTAATTACAGCAGCTGTTAAAAAAGCCAATAAATTTAGCGATGAAGAAATTCAGAAATATTATGATTCATGGGAACCAAAAGCTACTGCTCAACATATTTTAATTGGGGTAGCACAAAATGCTTCAGATGAAGAAAAAGCAGAAGCAAAGAAAAAAGCAGAAGATTTAATCAAACAATTAAAAGATGGTGCTGATTTCGATACTTTAGCAAAAGAAAATTCAACAGATAAAAGTTCTGCTGAAAATGGTGGGAAAGTTGGACCGTTTAAACGAACTGATATGGTAAAAGAATTTGCAGATGCAGCTTATGGTCTAAAAGTAGGGTCAATTACAGAAGAACCAGTATTAACACAATATGGATACCATGTGATTAAATTAGTCGACAAACCTGAAAAAGGCTCATTAAATGATGTACGTTCTACATTAGAAGATGAATTAATAGCAGAAAAATTAAAAGATACAGCCACTATTCATTCTGTAGTTTCTTCATTAGTGAAAGAAGCAGATGTGAAAATTACAGATGATACATTGAAAAATGCTTTAAAAGATTTTTCTGATAATACACCAAATGTAACAGAACAATCGCAAACAACAGGAAATTAGAAATTCTATTAGGAGTGGGAAAAAATCAAAAGAAGTATTTGATTTTTCCTACTCTTTTTTTTACAATTCATCTTGACAATACGCAGAAAAATTGTAAAATTGAAAATAATTTAATAATTGTTTTCACGTTATCATTTTTTTGAAAAGTTATGAAACTAAGCAAGTGGAAAGGAAGGATACCATGAAGCGTTCATGGAAATTAGTAGTTAGTTTACTGGCAATTGGCTTTATGGGCTGTGCGAATCGTACAGAAACATTTAATCAAGCGGATATGGTCAATGTTTCTAAAAATGGTGAATCAGCTGTGACAACAAAAATAGAAACAACAACAACTACTGCTTCACCTACAAAGGAAGGTACGACTACTACCGAACTCAATGCATTAGCAAAAGAAGCGATTAAAGAGATTGAAACGAAGAAGCAAGTCTTACTGGATCATCATTATACGATATTAGTTCAAGCTCAAACAAAAGATTCTGTTGATATTCATATTCGTCATCAAGAACAAAGTGGAACAAGCAACTTTGGTTTTTTTAGATATACACAGTCAACAAAACTTTTAGAAGAGATGGATGCAGTATCGGGTAATTATAAACCGGTAAAATAATTTTTTTAAGGGAAGTGTTGTTATGACAAAAAAAGTAAACTTAGATTGGAAAAATTTAGGCTTTAGCTATATTAAAACAGATTATCGTTATATTAGTTACTATAAAGATGGTGAGTGGGATAATGGAGCTTTAGTAGAAGATAATGTACTTCATATTAGTGAAGCATCAACAGCACTTCATTATGGACAACAAGCTTTTGAAGGATTGAAAGCTTATCGTTGTAAAGATGGTAGCATTAATTTATTCCGTCCAGATCAAAATGCGGCACGTTTCGCACGTTCTTGCAAACGTTTATTAATGCCAGAGTTTCCAGAAGAACGTTTTGTTGAAGCAATTAAGGAAGTTGTACGTGCGAATGCAGATTGGATTCCACCATATGGAACAGGAGGAAGTTTATATATTCGTCCATTAATGATTGGGGTAGGCGATACAATTGGAGTAAGTCCAGCGCCAGAATATATTTTTACTGTCTTCGTAATGCCAGTAGGAGCTTATTTCAAGGGTGGTTTAACACCAACTAGCTTCGTAGTGAGTGAATATGACCGTGCAGCTCCTGTAGGGACAGGTGCTGCAAAAGTTGGAGGAAACTATGCCGCTAGCTTATTACCTGGTAAAGAAGCTAAAAAACATCAATTTAGTGACTGTATTTATTTAGATCCATTGACACATACGAAAATTGAAGAAGTGGGAGCTGCGAATTTCTTTGGAATTACGAAAGACAATCAATTCATCACTCCATATTCTCCATCTATTTTACCAAGTATTACAAAATACTCATTATTATGGTTAGCTGAACACCGTTTAGGCATGGTGGTAAAAGAAGCAGATGTTTATGTAGATCGTTTAGATGAATTTACAGAAGCTGGAGCGTGTGGTACAGCAGCGGTTATTTCACCAATTGCTGGAATCCAAAATGGAGATAATTTCCACGTATTCTATTCAGAAACTGAAGTAGGACCAGTAACTCGTCGTTTATATGACGAATTAGTAGGAATTCAATATGGAGATGTAGAAGCGCCAGAAGGTTGGATTCAAAAAGTATAATTATATATAATATTAAGAGCCTTAAAAAGTAATTTTTAAGGTTCTTTTTTATAAAAGATACAAACATCACCTATCGTTTTAGCGAAATGGAAATGAAACAATCGGTTAAATGGTTATTTTTACTGATTATAAAGAGAAATTTTTATACTCAAAAACAAAATATGTAGTTATTATTCCGAAATTTGTTTAAGAATCTGTATTCTTACTGTAGAAATATATATATAAATTGATAAAAGCGTAATTTAGTTGTATAGTATATTAAGAATATTGTAAGATAATTAGTTAACTGGGAGTCTGTCTATTTTTTTCTCCCATCAATGATAAGAGGTGTTAATGTGCGGAGAAATCATCATAGAAGAAAAGAATCATCAAAAGTATTGGAATGGGTCAATTATATTCTGATGGGGGGATATGTGATTCTAGCAGGAATTGTATTGTTCCAGATGTTTCGATATAATTTGCTAGCTTTTCGCTGGTTTAATATTATCATTACAGTACTTGCTGTTTTATTAGCAATTGGAGCAGGTCTATTCATTAAAAAGAAAATAGCAAAAGTATTTACATTGTTGCTATTGATTTTTGGAATTACTCTAGGTTCAATTGGAGTTTTTGGAATTCAGCAATTCATATCTGTTACAAGTAAATTAAACGAAACCTCAGCGGTTTCAAACTATACAATGAGTATTGCAGTACTGAAAGATAGTGAAATTGAGTCAGTTTCACAACTTGAATCTGTAGCAGCACCGGTTGACAATGATCAGGAGAATGTTCAAAAATTAATTGATGATGTTCAAAAAAATCAACAACAAACATTGACAGTATCATCGATCGAATCCTATCTTGAAGCTTATAAACAATTACAATCTGGTGAAGTAAAAGCTATTGTTTTAAATGAAGCTTTTGAGAATATTATTGAATCTGAATATCCTAATCATGCAGATACAATCAAAAAAATCTACACAATGGGTGTGAAGAAAAAAGTTAAAGGTCCTAAAGCAAGTAAAGGAAAAGGGATGACGATTTATGTTAGCGGAATTGACACATATGGACCGATTAGTTCAGTTTCTCGTTCAGATGTGAATATCTTAATGACGGTAAACACAGATACAAAAGAAGTATTATTAACGACTACACCTCGTGACTCTTATGTTCCAATTGCTGATGGTGGAAATAATCAATACGATAAGTTAACTCATGCAGGACTGTATGGAGTAGATGCTTCTATTCATACTCTTGAAAATCTATATGGTATTGATATTAACTATTATGCTCGTTTAAACTTCACTTCATTCTTGAAATTAATTGATTTGTTAGGCGGTATTGATGTTTATAATGATCAAGCATTTAATGCTCATACAAATAATGGGAAGCATTATCCAGTTGGGAATCTTCATTTAGACTCAAAAGATGCTCTAGGATTTGTTCGTGAACGTTATTCATTAGCAGATGGAGATAGAGACCGTGGACGCAATCAACAAAAAGTGATTACAGCAATTATTCAAAAGTTAACCTCAGCAGAAGTACTGGCTAACTATTCAGCAGTTATCCAAGGATTGCAAGAATCTGTACAGACGAATATGCCTGTAGAAGTAATGACAGATTTAGTGAATCGTCAATTAGAAAAAGGTGGTAAATATGATGTGCAATCGCAGGATCTAAAAGGGACAGGAAGAATGGATTTACCTTCATATGCAATGCCAGGAAGCCAATTATATATGATGGAAGTAAGTCAAGATAGTTTAGCAAGCGTGAAAGCTGCTATGACAGCTGTGTTGAAAGGAAAATAAAAATGATTGATATTCATTCACATATTCTCTGTGGTGTTGATGACGGCCCAAAAACAATTGAAGAAACAAAAGCATTGTTAGAACACGCTTATAAACAAGGAGTTCGAACGATCGTATCAACTTCTCATCGTAGAAAAGGAATGTTTGAGACATCAGAAAGAGTGATGGTAGAACAATTCCAAGTAGCACGACAACTTGCAAAAGAAGTAGCGGAAGATTTGACGCTACTATTTGGTGCGGAAATCTACTATACCAGTGATGTGTTAGAAAAACTTGAAAAAGGGAAGTTACCGACACTCAATGGAACACGATATGCATTAATTGAATTTAGTATGAATACTGCATATCGTGATATGCATGCTGCATTAACGAAGCTTTTAATGCAAGGAATTACTCCTGTCATTGCGCATATCGAAAGATATCATGAATTAGAAGGAAGAGAAGATCGAGTAGAAGAACTCATTGATATGGGATGTTACACACAAATTAATAGTGCAAGTGTGTTAAAACCAAAACTCTTTGGAGATGACATGAAATTTATGAAAAAACGTGCCCAATATTTCTTAGGAAAAGGATTGGTTCATGTGGTAGCCAGTGATATGCATAGCGTAAAGAAAAGACCTTCATATATGAAAAAAGCATTCCAAATTATTGCTTCAAAATATGGAGAAAAAAAAGCAAAAAATTTATTTATCAATAACCCAATGAAAATTTTACAAAATAAAGAATTATAGGAGAAATTTATGAAAGAACAACAAGAAATCGGAATTGATCCATTACTGTTATTAGCAAGTTTATGGAGAAAAAAAATATTAATATTATTAGTCGCTATTATTACAGGTGGACTAGCATTTAGCTATAGTTCATTTATTGTCCGTCCGCAATATACAAGTACATCACGTATTTATGTAGTTAACCATGGACAAGGAGAACAAAATGTCTTAACGAATCAGGCCTTACAAGCCGGTTCATACTTAGTTAAAGATTACCAAGAAATTATTCTATCACAAGATGTATTAGAAAAAGTGATTGCCAATCAAAAATTAACAATGACTCCTAAACAATTAGCATCAAAAATTAGAGTAAGTGTTCCAAGAGAGACACGTATCGTATCGATTGATGTAAAAGATACAAATCCTGATACAGCAAGTCAATTAGCTAATGAATTACGTGTTGTTGCAGCAGCGAAAATTAAAGCAGTTACTAAAGTGTCTGATGTAACAACATTAGAAGAAGCACGACCAGCGCTTAATCCATCTTCACCAAATATTCGTCGTAATACGATATTAGGTGTTGCTGGTGGAGCAGTTCTTATCATCGTATTATTAACCTTACAAGAAATACTAGATGATCGAATCAAACGCCCAGAAGATGTTGAAGAAGTTCTTGAATTACCTCTACTTGGGGTTGTTCCAAAAGTATAGATACAGTAAAGGAGATATTATGCCAAAATTAGAATTATCAAAGAAAAGTATTACGTTTACGAACAAAGTAGACGAACATTTCAATGCTCTTCGTACTAATATTCAATTAAGTGGCAATCAAATAAAAGTGATTGCTATAACATCAGTGCAACCAGGAGAAGGAAAATCTGTAAACTCAACGAATATTGCACTAGCATTTGCACGTGCTGGATATAAAACACTATTAATTGACGCCGATATTCGTAACTCAGTCATGTCTGGAGTCTTTAAATCAACAGAACGTATTACGGGATTAACAGATTACCTTTCAGGAACAGAGGATCTTTCAAACGGTGTTTGTGAGACAAATGTGGATAATTTATTCGTCATCCAATCAGGACCAAAATCTCCAAACCCAACAGCACTTCTGCAAAGTAAAAAATTTGAAACATTAATTGAGACAATGAAGAAATATTTCGATTATATCATTGTCGATACGGCACCAATCGGGCTTGTAATCGATGCGGCAATTATTGTTCAAAAATGTGATGCTTCAGTATTAATCACAGAAGCGAATCAAACTAAACGTCGTGATGTTTTACGGGCAAAAAAACAATTAGAACAAACAGAAACTCCATTTTTAGGAGTGGTATTAAATAAATACAATGTAAAAACTGATCGTTATGGCTCATATGGAATATACGGAGCATATGGGAATTATGGGAAATATGGAAAATAAACAGTAAAAGGAGGACATTCGTATGCAACGATTCTCGACAAGTGGAAAAATACCAATGTTAGTTATTCAATTAATGATTGTATATCTGTCTTTTTGGGTTGCTTACGGATTCGCTTTAGATCGTATTCTGATTGTATTGATTGGGTCAATTCATATTATTGCCTATTATATGAGTGGGACGGGGACGAAGTTTATTTTACGAGGTAGAGTAGAAGATCTTCTTCAGACGATTAAGTATTCTATTTATTTTGTCATTACTTTTCAATTAGTGTTATTGATTCTTGAAGATAATCTATTTCGTCGTAATAATTGGAATTTCTTTATGGCTGAATTTGCGGCAGTATTATGCATCTGGTTGGTGAATTTAGGTTGTCGAAAATTATTTAATAAACTTCTTTCATTAAAGGCTAAAGATAATCGATTATTTGTTGTCACAACAAAAAGTAGGATTGAAAAAACAATGCAACAATTAGAAAACTATAAGGAAGGAATCATTGTTTCTGTCAGTGTTGTGGATGATGCACAATATGAAGTTTCGGGGATTCAAACAGTATCTGCTAATCAAATTGTGACTTATGTTACGAAAGAAGTTGTCGATCAAGTAATCATTAATTTGCCAAGTGACAAATATTTAGTATTCGATTATATTTCTCAATTTGGAACGATGGGAATTCCAGTGGCTGTTAGTATTCAGGCTCTAGAATTTAATACAAATGGATATAAAAAAATTCAGCAATTAGGTACGATGAGTACCGTTACTTTTTCTACTACATTTTATCGTTATAGAGATGTAGTATTAAAACGTATGATGGATATTTTTGGGTCACTTATTGGATTATTCATCTGCGGTCTTGTTGGAATTGTATTAGTGCCTCTTATCAAAAGAGATGGTGGACCTGCTATTTTTGCACAAGAACGTGTAGGAACGAATGGAAGAAAATTTAAGTTTTATAAATTTAGATCAATGCGAGTAGATGCAGAAGAGTTGAAAGCATCTCTTATGAAAGAGAATACGATGGAAGGCGGCATGTTCAAGGTTGAAAATGATCCTAGGATTACACCGATTGGACACTTTATTCGTAAAACGAGCCTAGATGAGCTACCTCAATTTTGGAATGTATTAAAAGGCGATATGAGTCTCGTCGGTACGCGACCACCGACAGTAGATGAGTATGAAACATATACACCAGAACAAAAGAAACGTCTTAGCTTTAAACCAGGAATTACTGGTTTGTGGCAAATTAGCGGAAGAAGTAATATTAAAAACTTTGATGATGTTGTGAAGTTAGACGTGGCTTACATTGATGAATGGACAATATGGAAAGATATTGAAATTTTAATTAAGACGATTAAAGTCGTATTCAAAAAAGAAGGAGCAGCATAGTCTGCCTATAAAGAAAAGGATAGAAATGACAAACATTAAATTATTAGTTGCAACACATAAATTACATGAAATGCCAAGTGATACTGAATTATATCTTCCAATTCATGTTGGTGCACAGGGAAAAGAGTCAATAGGTTATTGTGGAGATAATACAGGAAAACATATTTCTGAATTAAATTCCTGTTACTGTGAATTGACAGGGCTCTATTGGGCGTGGAAAAATTTGGACTATGATTATTTAGGATTAGTCCATTATCGTCGTTATTTTACGACTCAATCAAGAAAATTTCATGAAGGGATTAAAATTGATGAGGTAGTTCTTTCTAAAAAAGAGATAGAAGAATTATTACGAGATAATTCAGTTGTTGTACCTAAGAAGAGAAAGTATTATATTGAAACGTTATATTCACATTATGCACATACATTTGATGGTAAACATTTAGATATCGCTAGACAAATAATTAGTGAAAAGACACCGGAATACTTATCTGCATTTGATAAGGTAATGAAACAAAGAAGTGGGTATATGTTTAATATGTTTATTATGCCTAAAGAGTATGTCAATGAGTATTGTGAATGGTTATTTAAAATTTTGGATAGTATGTATGAACAGATCGATATATCAAACTATACAGCCTTTGAAGCAAGACTATTCGGTCGTGTGAGTGAATTGTTATTTAATGTGTGGTTAGAATATAAAAATATACAACCTAAAGAAGTACCGTTTATGTATATGTCAAAAGTAGATTTAGTTCAAAAAGGAATTTCGTTTTTACAAGCGAAATTTTTTGGTAAAAAATACGAGAAGAGTTTTTAAAATGAAAGTAACAATTATTGGACAAATTCAAAATAAAAAAACAGGTTTAGGTAAGGCTATTAATGATTTTATAGATTTTTGTAAAGAAAATGCGACTTATACTACTACCATTGATATCACAAATAATAAAAAGTTTTTTAATCATTGTTATCATATTTTAGTTTCCGATACAGATGTATACTATTTTACACCTTCTGGATCAGTAGGAGGCAATATCAGAGACTCGTTCTATTTATTCTTAATGATTTTAAAGCAAAAAAAAATAGTAACACATTTTCACAACAGTTCATTTGGAAATGTTATCAATAAAAATAAAATTTTGAAATTAATAAATAAATGGATATACAAACATATAGATAAGATTATTGTTCTAGGATACAAATCAAAGCAGATGTTTGATTCTTTGAAGGTAACAGATAAAAAATTTGAAATAATCAGAAATGGAGTGGATGATAACTTATTTATTTCTGAAGAAAAAATGAGTCAAAAATTCCAAAATAAAATTATTAATGTTATTTATTTTAGCAATATGATTAAAGAAAAAGGATATGAAATTGTACTAAAAGTTGCTGAAAATATGCAAGACAACCTACAATTTCATTTTTATTTTTCAGGTAAATTCTTTGATAAGAAATTAGAAGAAAAATTTAAGAATGATATTTCTAAAATGAAAAATGTAACCTATTATGATGGAGTATATGGCGAAGAAAAAAAATACTTACTAGAAAATATGCATTATTTTGTGTTGCCTACTAGTTATAAAGATGAAACACTTCCAATTAGTATGTTAGAAGCAATGGCAAGTGGGCTGTATATTATTACAACTGACGTCGGAGTAATTTCAGAAGTGACTGACAGTAATGTATCAACTCTTTTAAAATCTTCCACTAATGATTTATCTATAAAAATTCAAGATATTATTTTGCAAACCTCAGCAACAATAAAAATCAATGATTTTAATATTAGCAAGATGAAAGATGAATATTCAAATAAGATGATTCAAAAAAGTATTTTTAAAGTAATAGAAAGTTAAAACTTTAAAATTAAAAAGGGGAAAAATTAAAATTGAAAAATATACTACAAGAATATTTTGTATTAAGAACTACCTTTAATAAAGAAATTGCAAAATATAAACTCCTTGAAAAAGTATGGGGAAGATTAGGAAATATACCTTTTTTTGAAAATCAAGCTATAAATTTTTATCGTAGAAAACACAAAACAATTCTAGATTATTTATACAAAGAATTTGATGTATTCTTATCAAACTACTCTGAAGAAAAATACGAAGAGAAAAGTGAAACTAGTAAAAAAATTTTTACAATGTGGATTCAAGGAATTGAAAATATTCCTTTAATTGTTAAAAAAACGATTGAAAGTCAAAAGAAATATGCAGAAAAATTTGGATATGAGTTTATCTTTTTAGATAAGAATAATATTTTTAATTATATCCAGTTGCCGGAAATAATTGTAGAAAAATATGAAAAAGGGATAATTGATTTTATTAAATTTTCAGATATCGTTAGAGTAACATTACTTGCTAAATATGGCGGTGTTTGGCTTGATTCCACAATTTATATTGATGATACAAATAAATTAGAATATTTTGATAGTGAGTTTTTTACAATTAAATCTTTAAAGGGTAGAAAAATTCCAAAATTTGTTCCAGAGGGTAAATGGACAGGTTTTTGTCTTGCGGGTAGAAAAAAACATCTTTTATTTAAATTTTTAAGAGATTTTCAAATTGAATATTTTACAAAATTTGATGTAGCAATCGACTATTTTTTAATTGATTATTTAATTGAATTAGCTTATCAAAAATTTAGTTCAGTACGTGAAGCAATTGAATCAAACCCAGAATCAAATCCAGACTTATTTTTTTTAGTGACAAATTTATCTAAAAAATATGATGAAGATGAGTGGAAAAGAGTCATGCAAAATACATCACTCTTCAAATGTTCATATAAGATTAAAATGGATATGAGTATTGGGACTTATTTTAATAAAATTATTGATCAATAAAGGAGAAAAGAATGATTTCAGTAATTGTACCTGTTTACAATGTGGAAGACTATCTAAAAATTGCACTTGATAGTTTAGTGATGCAAACTTTCTATGATTTTGAAGTGATTTTAATAAATGATGGTTCTACCGATATGTCAGGAAATATTTGTGAAGAATATGCACGTTTACATTCTAATTTTCATGTATATCATAAAAAAAATGGTGGCCAATCAGCTGCTAGAAATTTTGGAATAAAAAAAGCAAAAGGAGAATTTATTACTTTTTTAGATTCTGATGATTATTTTGAATCTCATGCACTAGAACTTTTTATGCAACTCCAGAAAAAATATAATGCTGATATTGTTTCAACAAAGGAGAAAGAAGTTAGAAATAGTGAATTAAATATTCACGACCCAAATTTTCAATTGTTCGAAGATAACGTAAGAATATTTGAAGGAAAAACTTTCTTAGAAAAGGCATTTTATAATGATGAGATTACAGTCTCAAACGGGGGAAAGTTATTTAAAAAGGAAGTTCTAAATGTATGCTACCCAAATGGAAAGATTTATGAAGATTTATATGTTTTTTCGGAAATTGCATTAAATTCAAAAAGAGTTGTTCATACGAATATTCAAGTTTATAACTATCTTATACGTGAAGGAAGTACAGTACATTCAAGTTTTAAAAAAAATCAATATGATTTTTTTGAGGCAATTGAGCATAATAAGAATGTCTTACGTGAGAAAGTGCCGAATGGTTATGAACTAGAAAAAGCTTTGATTGCTAAAAAAGTTATTGGATCATTTATTTTAAGTAATCAGGCAATAAAGACTTCACTAGAGGATGTTAAAGAGATAAAAAAAAGAATAAAACCTGATTATTTTAATATAATGTTTAATCATAAGATTTCATTATCAAGAAAAATTCAAAGTACTTTATTTCTTTTATCTCCTAATTTTTACTATTTTATTATTAAATTATATAAAAATAGTAAAAATAGTTGAAAATAAATAGTAAAAATGAAGATTAACAAATAAAATTCTTAATTTGTTATGTTTTTAAAGGAGGAAATGAAGTGATCTATATTGTTGTTACAGCTATATCTATGATTATTTCTTCAATAATTGTAAAACTAAAAATGAAATCCTATTGGCAGATATTAGCTTTTTTACCGTTAACTTTTTTGGGTGCATTACGAGCATACGTGGGAATTGATTATACTACATATTCTATTATTCAAATTCCAGGTATTTTAAATGGATTTAGTCATATTAAATTCGAACCGTTAGCTAAACAAGTTGTTTTTTTAGGTTATTATTTGGCTGATCGACAACACTATTTTTATATCTTTTCACTTTTTCATATCATTTTGATGTGGTTTATCTATAAATATATTTCAGAAAATTCTAAAAATATATCTGAAAGCTTGTTTCTTCTCTTAACAAGTGTTTTTTTTACTTTTAGCTTATCTGGAATAAGACAGGCTATATCAACTATGATTGCATTCTATGCTTTAAAATATCTAGAAAAAAATAAAGTATTTCACTTTATATTTTTTATAATTATTGCTTCTTTATTTCATAAGGCATCAATCATATATTTATTTTTCATCGTTTTAAATAAGGTTAAATTAGATAGAACAATTGCTATTTTAGGAGTATTTGTAGCAGTTGTAATTTCACTTTTTAATATTAATTTTGTTGCTGAATTAATGGAAGTTTTTGATTTTTATTCAGAATATATTGGTTCAGAGTTTTATACTGGAGGTTTTGATTGGGTTCATAAGTATGCAATTATTATTTTCTCTTCGTCTATTTTTATTATGTCCTATTTTCTTTCAAAGGAAAATATTCAAAAATTGGAATTATATTTGAAAATTAATTATATTTTATTTTTATCGGCTATTTTAATGTCAATTTTCCCAACTCCATCTAGGATTATTTATTTATTTATTCCAGTATATTTTGTTTTAATTCCGAATATTCTATTTGTTTTACCAGATAAAAGATTTAGGGTGATTGTAAAAAGCTTTTATTTTATTTTATTTACATTATTTTTTTATAGAATGGTTTTTAATTCGAATGTCTATGAAACATTACCGTATCAGTCAATTTTTGAATTTTTAAGATAATTACTAAGGGGGAGTAGAGAGTATATGAAAGAATTATTGTTATCAATTGTAATTCCAATGTATAATATTGAAAATTACATCGAAAGATGTCTAAAATCTTTTGAAAAGATAGATTATAAATTGTTAAAAATTTTTGAGGTTATTATTGTAAATGATGGAAGTACTGACTCATCTGTTAAAATTGTAGAAGAATATTTAAGTAGAACAAAGCTTAATTTAAAATTAATTAATAAAAAAAATGGTGGACATGGGTCTGCTGTTAATAAAGGAATTGAGAACGCAAAAGGTAAATATTTTAAAATTGTTGATGGTGACGACTGGGTAAATTCTAATGAATTTGAACTTTATTTAAGTAGAATAATTCATACAAATGCGGATTTAATCATTACTGATTACTCTGAACAACATACATATAGTAATAAGACTATTAGAATTAAACCATTAATTGTTGAAGATAATCATTATTCTACTGAATTGATGGACTTGGTTCCTATGCATAGTATTACTTATAAAACAGAATTATTACAAAAAAATAATATTCGATTAACAGAAAAAATTTTCTATGTAGATACACAGTATGCTATTTTCCCTTTAAAATATGTGAAAAAATGGGAATATTGGTCATTGGATTTATATCAATACTTTTTGGGTAGACCAGATCAAAGTATGGCTATAGAAAATAGATTGAAGAATATAGAACATAATCGAATTGTAATCGAAAGTATTCTAGAGTACTATGATAGATTGAATCCAGGAAAATTTAAAGATTTATTATATAAAAAAATATGTGATTTAATTAATGCACGTTTAATGCTAGTTTTCTATGTAGATAATCGAGATGAATTAATAAAAAAAATGGTACAAGATATGGATAAATACAATATAAAATATCCCTTCCAAAAAAATTATAAAACAACTTATTTGCTTTATATAAACGAAAAAACCAACCGAATCTTAACACCAATTATTTATCCAATTGTGAATTATAAATTAAAAAATCTTTTCCAATAATTTGATATGTAATAATTTTAAAAATTAATTTAAGGAGTTTATAAAATGGTGAAAATTGATCTTGTAGTTCCATGGGTAGACGGGAATGATATTACATGGCTGGAAGAAAAAAGAAAGTATAGTTCAGTGAGTTGGAGTGAAGGTAATAGTAATAGTCGATATAGTCCATCTGATAATTTTAAATATTGGTTTCGTTCGGTCGAAAAATTTGCACCTTGGATTAATAAAATTTTTTTTGTGACATATGGACATCTACCAGACTGGTTAGATATTAGTCATCCCAAATTACGAATTGTAAGACATGATGAATATATTCCTAAAGAGTATCTTCCAACTTTTAATTCGCACGTTATCGAATTAAATTTACATCGTATAAATGATTTAAGTGAATATTTTATTTTATTTAGTGATGATGTTTTTTTTACTAAAGAAACAACAGAAAATGATTTTTTTGAAAACAATCTTCCAAGAGAATTTGGTATTTATACACCAATAAGACCCGTTCAAAATTATTCTCATATAGAATTGAATAATTATATGTTAATTAATCGGCATTTTAACAATAATAGAAAAAAAATTACTGAATGGTATAAATTTTATAATCCTTTGTTAGGTAAGTTTTTTATACACAATTTGATAGCTAATCTTTATAATCAGATTATGGGTTATCAAGAGTTTCATCTGGGGCATGCTCATTTGAAATCAACATTTAAAACAGTCTGGGATAAAGAAAAAAAACTATTACATAATGTTTCCACTCATCGATTTAGAGAATTAAGTGATGTAAATCATTTTGCTATGGCTTATTGGAATATTGAAAGTGGTAAGTTTGAACCACAATCATTATCCTTTGGAAAGAGTTTTGATATTGCTGATGTAAGTGAGAGTTGTCAGGCAATTGTGAATCAAAAGTATAAAGTTATTTGTTTAAATGAAACGGATGAGTCAGGAGATATTACTGAATATGAAAAAAAGATTGCAGAAGCATTCGATAAAATCTTATTTGAAAAATCCTCTTTTGAATTGTAAAGTTTAATATAATAAATTTTTACTTATGATTGGTAGCTATAAATTAAAATTGTTAATTATTTGGAGGGAAGTTATTTTGAAAAAAGAGGAATACAATTATTTAAAAGTAATCACAATTTTATTAGTTGTATTTGGTCATAGTACATATTATATTATTAAGACGAATTTTGGTGGGATTGATTATTTTAATTTGATTCAGAATCATTATTCTTTATTAGTGATGAAATTACTAAATACTCTGCCAAAAATTATTTACTACTTCCATATGCCCTTATTTATGGCAATATCAGGTGCATTTTTTCAGATTCAAATTCAAAAGAATAAATGGAAAGATTTAACTTCTTTGTTACGTGCTAAATTTAAAAGATTAATGATTCCATTTTTGCTTTTTACTTTGTTCTATACAATTCCTATAAAATATATTTCGAATTATTTCGTACAAACTAATGTGATAAATGCAATTATTGGACAATTGTTTTTACTTGGAAATAGTCATTTATGGTATTTGTATGCTTTGTTTGTTATTTTTATTCTTGCTTATTATGTACTAAAAAGATATAGTGGATTTTGGATGTTAGTCTTTTTATTTTTACTTCATTTAATAAGCTATAAAATTGAATTAACACTCATTAAGGCACCATTACAATTTTTATTTTATTTTGCAATGGGATTTATGTTTGAATCTAAAAGAGAAGTATATAATAAATTTTTGAATAGTAAACGAAAAATTTTAAGTTTTTTAGTAATTGGATTTGTAGTGTTAATATTGTTTAATTTTGGAATAACAAAATATTCAAATTTGTTTTCTAAGATAATTCTAGAAATCTTAGCGATTTATGGAAGCTTATTAACCTATACTATTGCATATTATTTATCAAAAAGTACAACATTAGTGAATACTAAAATTTATCAATTAATTTTGGTAAATGGTTTAGGAATTTATATTTTTTCAGATACATTAAATTACTTAATCCTGTATTGTGCGTATATTTTTGGTGGGGATTTTATGTTCACATCATACGGTATAATTCTATTGGTAATTATTCGATTTATAGGGACATTATTTTTAGGAATAGGATTAGCTATAGTTTTTAAAAAGATATTTCCTAAATACCAATGGCTAGTAAATTAATAACATTGTTATTAAAAAGGAGAAAACTATTTTAAATCAGTATGAAAATATTAAAAAATTACTCGTATAATTTATCTTATCAATTATTGGCTATCATTTTACCAATTATTACAACTCCCTATGTAACACGTGTATTTACGAGTTCACAATTAGGAAGTTATGGCTATCATAATTCGATTGTTGCATATTTTTTGTTAGCAGCAACTTTAGGAATTAGTACCTATGCTACAAAAGAAATTTCTGCGCATACTATAGATCGTTCTAAAGTCTTTTGGGAAATTTATATGATTCAAGGAATCGCTTCAGCACTAGCTCTAGTATTGTATCTAATATTTTGCTGGACTATTCCAGGAATGCAAAATTCAATTGCTTATATTTTAAGTATCAGCCTTGTTTCAAAAGGATTAGATATTTCTTGGTTATTTCAAGGGGTAGAAGATTTTAAGAAGATTACTATTAGAAATATGACGGTCCGGATAATCGGAGTTTGTTCGATTTTCTTATTTGTAAAGCAGGAATCAGATTTATATTTATATGTATTTTTACTTGTGTTCTATGAATTGTTGGGGCAAATTAGTATGTGGCTTCCAGCTAGTGAATTGATTCAAAAACCGGTTATATCATTATCTGAATCAAGACGTCATTTAATGCCTGTTATCACTTTGTTTTTACCTCAAATTGCGATTTCTCTATATACGTCATTAGACCGTACATTGTTAGGAATCTTTGCTTCTACAAGAGATGTTGGAATTTATGAACAAGCATTAAAGTTAGTGGCAATTTTATTAACAATTGTCACTTCATTAGGAACCGTTATGTTGCCACGTGTCTCTCAACTATTGGCGCAAAAAGAGCATAAGGCAGTTACTAAGCTTTATGAATTTTCATTTCTTCTATACAACATGATTATTTTTCCGGTAATTGCTGGAATGTTAATTGTGAATGATAATTTTGTTCAATTTTTCTTGGGAAGTGAATTTCAAGAGGCTAAATATGCCATTATGATTATGGTGTGGAGAATGTTCTTTATTGGATGGACAAATATTATGGGGATTCAAATTTTGATTCCGCATAACAAACATAAAGAATATATGGTCTCAACAACAATTCCAGCATTTTTCAGTATTGCCTGTAATCTAGTATTAATTCCATATTTAGGCTATATTGGTGCGGCAATTACTTCTTTACTGACGGAAAGCGTTGTGTGGTTCATTCAATTGTATTATGCAAGAGAAGTTATGAAGGAATTGACGAT
>CAUQAL010000023.1:0-18348 GCA_963515985.1 uncultured Granulicatella sp. | reverse complement strand
GATAATACATAGTGATTTTGTGTTAAGGAAGGTGTGTGAGGCATTAATTTTTCAGATAATTCCAATAAAATGCGCTCGACTTCTTTCTTTTCTTGTAATTGATAATCTCGTAATTTATTATTCAAGTTTACAATCGCTTGTGGTTCCATAAATAATGTTTGCCCTGTTGCACTTTGGTCATGCACAATTCCACCAAAGGTTGATTTATATTCTGCTTTAACAGGAACAACATAGCGATCATTACGAATTGTAATTAAAGAATCTGTTAAATATTTTGCATATTTCCCAGTAACATATGTATCCAATTGCCCTTTAATTTCTTGTTCAGTTCTGGAAATTCCTTGACGAATTCCTTTTAACGCAACGGAGGCATCATCTAATACATATCCATCTTCACGAATGGATAACTGTAATTGTTTAGAAATTTCTGGTAAATATTCTAATTTTTCAACTAATTGTGGCAATCGATCTAATGTAATGTCTTCTTCCTTCACTTTTTCAAAGAAAGTAGCCACTTGATTCGTTGTTTGTAATACTTTTAAAATTTCGCTTAATTCCCTTCCATTTAATCCAGCTTCTACTTCTAATCGTTTAATGGATACACTAATATCAGCTAATTTAGGAATGGGAATTCCTTGTTTTAGTCTTAAAAGTGTTACTGCATCTCTTGTTTCTTCAATTTTATTTCGAATTTTTTGAGCATTCGTTTCAATTGGTAATTGAAAAATCATTGTTTTTGCTTTTTGAGTATTTGCAAATTCTCTTACTGCATGTCGTATTTTATGAAATTCTAAAATATCTTCAATTTTTTGATTCATGATTTCTCCTCCTTTTAGACAGAAAAAAAGTGAAAAATAAAATATTTTCCAC
Organism: uncultured Granulicatella sp.; assembly: GCA_963515985.1. Classification (GTDB taxonomy): domain Bacteria; phylum Bacillota; class Bacilli; order Lactobacillales; family Aerococcaceae; genus Granulicatella. The sequence goes on along the minus strand of CAUQAL010000023.1, from coordinate 17,478 downwards.
TCTTATAGATTCTACTATTTTTCATTGAATGGATTTCTAATCATAGATTATGAAAACAAGCATATTTTAACAATTCCTGAGAATAATGGAGTATGTGTCACAATCCAATTCGCTAGAGTATTTCCTTCAAAGATCTTTTGTACTGAATCCGTAGGAATCATCGCTACTAAATATAATACAAAGAAAATCGCTACATAGTGGAAAACAAATCCTAAAATTGCTCCTCCTAATGTATTAAATTGCTTAATAATTGGTAATTTTGTCATTTCTTTAATTACAGTAATAATCAAACGAACGATTGCCCAGTTCACAACCATAATGACAATAAATGAGAATAAGTAATAAAACGATTGATCCATTCCTAATGCTTGACCTTCAGAAAAAATCGCTAAATGCGTTCCAGGAATATAAGATGGGAAAGGTACATACATTTCAATCATTTTAGAAAATGCTCGATAACCAAATATAGCAATAAAAATAGAGATGATATAGCCAACAAAATGAAGGATTTGTAAAGCTAATCCTCTTCTAGCACCTGTATAAATTCCTAATAATAAAAATAATAAAATGCCAATTGTTACCATCGAGCACCTACTTTCTCCATAACTCTTCTTGTTCTGCAAATTGTTTTTCAAATTCTTCCTTACGTTCTAGAGCAATACTTTGACGTTTACTTCCTCTATGATGTGGCAAATTTTTCTTTAATTGTTGATTTTCTTCTTCTAACATCATTAATTGTTCTTGTTTTTCTAATTGTACACTCACTGCATTAATGGCTAGTAAAATGGCCTTTTCTTCATTAGAACATTCTTTCGCAACTTCACTGAGTTCATTCCACTGTTCATTTAATAATTTAATGACGCTATGCATATGCTGATGAGATTTTGTACCTAAAATGGTATAAGTCTTTCCAGCAATATTTGCACGATAACGCTGTTTCTTTTGAGACACAACTTTCATCCTTTCATTCGTTACCATATTGTTTTAAGTGTACCATTTTTTTGCCAAAAAAACACGTAAAATGGGATTTTAAAACAAAAAAGAAGCCTCACGGCTTCTTTTTTTACTTTAGAAGAATAAACTGTTATTTTTTTCTGCTTGATAATTATCACGTACACGTTGAGCAGAACCAGGGTCCACTTGATTCAACGCTTTTTCAATAATTGCTAATGATTCTTCATAACGATAGAAATGATTAAATTGTTCTAAAGCTTGTTGAATAGCTGTATCAATTTCTGGATGATCTAAACGATAACGGTTCGCATGTTGAATCATGTACTCTGTTAATTGAGCATGGTCGACAATTTCTTCTGTCATAATATCTAATTTTTCAACATCATCTTCAATTGTTTGATTTAATCCTGTAATTTCAGTCATATCTAATTTTACACGATTCATTAATTGAGATAATTGTTCGATACGAGAACTTGTTGCAAAGAATAATTCTAAATATTCTTTTGGTAATCCTGGTAAATGATATTTTTCAATTGTACGTTTCATATTACGTAAATCTAATTCAAAGACATCTAAACCATCACGAATACTTTTTTCTTGTTGACTTAATTTCGTCAATGTATTCACTAATGCTAATTGATTTTCATCAATTTCTTTTAATGTATTTAATACAATTTCATAATGTTCTTTTACAATAGAATAAGGGACTTGTTGATTTTGTAATGCTTTACTGTAGTAAGCAACAGCCTCTTGTTCTTTTTCTAATTGTTTTGCAAAATCTTGAACACGATTAAATTCATTATTCGCTAGTACAAAGTTTTGAGATACACGATCCACTTCAATATTCACATAACGGTTGCTTTGTAAAACTTGATTTAATTTTCTTTCTACTTGAGCACGGTTTCTCTTCACAAATGCTTTTGCTTCATATTCAGTTTCCATTACTAAATATAATTGATCAATTTCACGTGCTACTTTGTCTAATTGTTGACGAGCTTCTTCTAATTCAGTTGCCTTAATATGTTCTCTTGCAACAGCAATAATTTCTTCAATTTTTTGAATTTCAGAAGGAATAGAAATTTTAGGGAATTGATAGTGCTCTTCCACCATTTTTTGATAGCCTTCTTTTAAGTCAGCTACTTGGTCTTCATATTCTTCTTCGATTTCTTTTAAGTATTTAGGAACTTCTTCCACAATTTGTTCGAAATCTTGCATTTCAGTTTCGATTCGACCTAATACTTCTTTAGCTTCTAAGTGGTCACCTTCATTTGTTAAAGTATTGAATTTTGTAAAATCTAATTCTAAATAAGATAAACGTTTTTCTAATGACTCTAACGCTTCACCAAATGAAAAACTATGAGCTAATAAATCTTTACGCATACTTGCATAACGTTCTTGTAAGACTTCTAATTCTTCACGATTTTTCTTTTCGCTATCTAATAATTTTTGTAATGCTGTGTAAATTTTATCGACTTCTGCTTTCGTTTCCTCAATTAATTGACTAGCCTGATTAGAAATTTGAGCACCTTTTACAAAATTTAAACGTTGTGTATACTGTTCTGCACTCACTAATGATGCTTCAATTTCTGGGAAACGGAAACGAGTGATGGTTTGCCAAGTTGCTTGCCAAGTTTCATACGTACGTTTTGTTTGACCTGTTAAATTCAGATTTTTTAACGTAAATAAAATATCTGCAATTGGTACAGTCATTAATTTTTGTTTTTTAACTCCTAATTCTTCGATAACTTTACTTTGTTTTTGACTTAAGTAATGTGCTACTCCATAACCAATGGCCCCTAACACCACGATTATAAGTAAGAAATATAAAAACCCCATATCTCTTCCTCCAAATTTATTTATCTACATATTAATTTACATACAGGACTAGTATATCACGTTTATATACTCTATAGCAAAATTTTTTTTCGAAAAAAAAGGACCAAAATCCGCAATTTATAGCGAATATTTAGTCCTTTAGAAAGTTTCTTTGATTTCTTATTTAATTAATTCATAAATTGCTTCTGCATAAATCGCTGTTGAACGGAATAAATCATCTAATGCAAAGAATTCATTTGCTTGGTGCATTGTGTCAATTGAATCTGGGAATAAAGCTCCATACGCTACTCCACGTTCAAAAATACGACCATAAGTTCCTCCACCAATGGATTGTTCATGAGCTGGAAGTCCTGTTTGTTTTGCATACACCTCTAATAATGTTGCTACCAATGGATCTTCTGGTGACACATAGTGAGGTACTTGAGATTTACCAGCAGAAACAGTCAATCCATAGTTAGAAGATACCTCATTTGCTTTTGTTTCTAATGTTTTTGCGTCAATTCCACGTGGGTAACGGAAGTTAACCACTAATTTTCCTCCTACTTCAGGAGCAAATGTTAAAATACCTGCATTTGCTGTTAATGGTCCCATTACTGAATCTTCAAATGCTACATTTAATTTTGCACCATCTGTATCTAAGTGAAGAACGTCTGCTGCAAATGACAAGAAGTTTTTCGCTTGTCCTGCAAACTCATATTGATTTAAGAATTTTGCTAAATAAGTAGCTGCATTAATTCCTGCATGAGGTGTTGAACCATGAGCTGATTTACCAACTACATCTAATACAACTACACCTTCACTAACTGAAGCTGTTCCTTCTACTGGATTTTCAGCAATATAAACTTCAAATGCTGCTATAAATTCTGAAGAATTTGGAACGACTACTTCTGCATGAGCGTCTTGAGGTACCATATTTTCTCTTAATCCAGCATTGAAGTTTTTCAATTGGAATTCTCCAGTGCTTTCTCCAGCAGCTAACTCAAAATGTAGAGATAAAATTCCTTTTTCTCCGTTAATAATTGGGAATTCAGCATCTGGTGAGAATCCAAAATCAGGCATTTCTTCCGTTTGGAAGTAACGATCCATACATTTCCAACCAGATTCTTCATCTGTACCAATAATGAAACGAACACGTTTTGAGACTGGCAATCCTAATTCTTTAATCATTTTTAACGCATAATAAGCTGCCATACTTGGCCCTTTATCATCACTTGAACCACGTGCATATATACGGTCATTGATAATTTGTGGTTCAAAAGGATCTGTTTCCCAACCTGTTCCAACAGGAACAACGTCCACATGTCCTAATACTCCTAATGTTTCTTTATAATCAGGATTTGGAGCAAATTCAATATGACCTGCTAAATTTCCAACCATTTTTGTTGTAAATCCATCACGTTCCCCAATAGTTAAAAAGGCTTCTAAAGCTTTTTTAGGACCAGGGCCTACTGGTGCATCCTCACTTGCTTTTGAATCATCACGAACACTATCAATACGTAATAAATCAAATAAATCTTTTAATAAGTCTTCTTTACGACTTTCAACTTCTTTTTTCCAATCAATTGTCATATTATCGCTCCTTTACGAAATTCACTAGGTTTATCTTATCATTTTTCCATATATTTTGCTAGAAGAGATGACTAAAAAAGGAATAAGAAACATTCATTTCTTACTCCTCCTATTCATTACAATTCTACATTAAAAATTTTTAAGGCTTCTAATTCGGAATCCTTTAAATTACGAAACTCACCAAGTTCTAAGGATTCATCTAAGTGTAATGGTCCCATACTGATTCGTTGCAAATCTACGACCATTTTTCCGCAAGCTTTCACCATACGTTTCACTTGATGAAATTTACCTTCTTTTATCTTAATTTGGACAAGTGAAGCTTGATGACTCTCATCAATAGAAAGAATCTCTAAATGAGCCGGCATACATTCATAACCATCATCTAATGTAATTCCCTTTTCAAAAGAAACTTGATCCTCCTGACTCATAATTCCTTCAATTTTAGCAACATAAGTTTTTTCCACATGTTTTTTTGGAGATAACATTGCATGACTTAAAGCTCCATTATTCGTTAATAATAAAAATCCATGTGTATCAATATCCAGTCTTCCTACAGGAAAGACTCCTCGTTTTTGTGCTAATTCACCAATTAAGTCCAACACGGTTGCGTGTTTCGTATCCTCTGTTGCTGAAATAACCCCTTTTGGCTTATTCATCACATAGTACAAATATTTTTCATAATAGACTCTTTCATCATCTAAATAGATTTCATCTAATTTTTCATCGATTTTTACTTTACCATTCGTCACAATTTCCTGATTTTTTCGAACACGCTTTTGTTTTAACATTAATTTTACTTGAGAACGTGTGGCTATTCCAGAATCGGCTAAAAACTTATCTAGTCTCACTCAACTTACTCCTTCATTTTTAGTTTTCTACGAATTACAACCATTCTTTGCCCTAATAATTCATCCGCTAATCTTGTATACAAACTCATCAATCCATAAACAATCATTCCAACAAAACCAACAATCGCAACAGCAATCATCGCCATTAATTTTCCATCAATATTAATGATTTGTTTTAACCCTACTAGAGTTAAGGAACTGACAATCATCATAACCAATGAAATTCCCACTACTTTAGCTAATTGAATAGCGACTTTTTTTAGATTAAATAAGGTTTGATAATATAAATGATACCCCATATAAATGGTTGCTAAAATAAACCCTAGACTTGTCGCCCATAATGGACCTGCACCTTCAAAAAAGTAAATCATCATCGGTTGCCATAATATTTTTACCACTAAGGCAATCACCAAAGCTTTAATTGCAATCATATGTTGCTGCATAGATTGTTGAATGGAAGTAAAGACTGTAAAAGCCCCCATAAAAATACATAACACACAGGAAATCATTAATAAATACGTTCCATCTTTACTTGGTGAATAAAACACATTGTAAATTGGCTCTGCTACAACTGCCATCCCAACAGAAGCGGGAATCATAATAAAGGAATATAAACCAATATTTTCCTCAATAACATTTTTCACTTCTGCATGATTTTTCACAGAGTAATGAGAAGCTAATAATGGTAATGCCGCTGTTGAAATACTAATGGCAAGAGATAAAATAATCATAATAATTTTATTGGCATTAAATCCAAAAATTGTTAATAATTCTTTACTTTGTTCAAAATTCAAATGAGTAAATGTCATCGCTAGTGGCTGGAAAGTTTCTTGATCCAAAATACTAATTAACTGAATACTTGAAGTCACAATTACAAATGGTAAAGCTTCTCGAATCACTTCAAACACAATTCGCCCAAAACTCATATTACGAGCAGGACGTCCTTCACTCATTAATCGCTTCATTCCAGGCATATCTTTCCACATTTTATAGCCTAAATAGACAAATGCAACAACCGCCCCAACAAATGCAGCGAACGTTGAATGCGCTACTGCGACAGCATAACTACCACCGAATAATTTCATGACAATGAACGTTAAAAGTAACATATAAATAATACGCACGATTTGCTCCCATAATTGAGATTTAGCAGAAGGTGCCATATCACTATACCCTTGATAATATCCTCTTAATAAACTTAATGGAGGAATAATCACTACCGCTGGAACAAGTGAACGAATAACCAAAATACTATCTTGAATTTCTTGAGCAGAACCCCCTTTTGCAAAATAAGGAGCCGTTACAAACATGACAATCGCACTAACAATTCCAGTTGCGGTCATAAATAACATTCCGCCTTTAAAAATATTCCAACTTGTTTCGTAATCTTTTCTTGATTGATTATCCGCCACAATTTTTGAAATGGCTACTGGAATTCCAGCAGTTGAAATTTGTAATACTAATGCATAAATATTGTATGCAATGAAATATAAGAAGTTGGCATCATCTCGTTGAGTGGCAAACATCGCTCCCCATGGAATAATGTATAATGCTCCTAGTAATCTGGAAACCATACTTCCGATGGTTAACCAAGACGAACCTTCTAACAATATTTCTTTTGAATCTCTTTGCATACGGATTTTATCACTTAATCCAATTGATTTTTTACTATTCCGTATCATAATATCCTACTTTCATGAAAAGTTTTTCTAATCCTAAGCGTACAATATTTTTCAAGCATTGTAAAATAAAAAATAGAATGACTATTTTAGTATTTTTCTACTAAAATAATCACTCTATTTTACGTACTCTAATATATGATTCCAAAACCCAAAGACTTTTCATAGTAGTATTGGTGATAAAAGCCAAGAATGGCTTTTATCACTGGAAAATTTGAGACCTTAGGCTCAAATTTTAGGCATGAGACTTGCAATTTTTTGCAAGGCTGCTGCCGTCCATTACTACTATAATTAGAAAAGTCCTTTAAAATAATAATTATGGTTGCACTAAATGATGCTTAAATGCATATATGGTTGCTTGTGTACGATCTTCTACTTGCAACTTCGATAAAATATTCGAAACATGAGTTTTTACCGTTTTTAACGTAATAAAACATTCGTCCGCAATTTCTTGGTTCGATTTCCCTTGCGCAATCAATAAAAGCACTTCTTTTTCACGACTCGTTAATTCTTCAAACAAACGAAATTCTTCTTCTACTTCATGACGATGTTCTAACTTCTCACTTACTTCTTTTTCGAATACTCCTTCTCCACGATAAGTATCACGAATCGCTTGAGCAATTTCAGAAGCAGACGAAGTTTTTAGTAAATAACTTTTTGCCCCAGCACTAATAGCTGGATAAACTTTTTCATCATCAATAAAACTTGTCACAATAATAATTTTAGCTTCTTTCCATTTAGATAATATTTCTTTTGTCGCTTCAATTCCATCCATCACAGGCATTACTAAATCCATTAAAATAATATCGGGTTTTAATTCTAGTGCTTTTTCAACACCGATTTTCCCATTTTCTGCTTGATCTATTACTTCAATATCTTCTTGAACAGATAAATAAGCTGATACCCCTAATCGAACCATTTCATGGTCATCTACTAATAAAACTTTAATCATTCAACTACTCCTTCTCCTGCTTTTGTGGAATTTTAATTTCAATAATCGTTCCTTGATTGGCAATGCTAATAATTTTACATTGTCCTCCCATTCCTGCAACACGTTCTTCAATATTTTTCAAACCATAACTTCCTGCTTTTGAAACACTTGTATCAAATCCAATTCCATCATCGACTAGTTTTAAAATAATATAATCATCCTTTTGTTTTAAAAAGACTTCTAATTGTTTGGCTTTTGCATGTCGTAATGTATTGGACACCAATTCTTGTACAATTCTAAACAGGTGATCTTCAAAAGTACTAGGTAGTGTCACTTCATCTAATTCCCAATGAAGTGATAATTGTACTTTTGTTGTTAATTCTTTTAATAAACTTTCAATTCCTTGAACTAATGTTTTATTTTCAAGTGAAATCGGACGTAAGTGTAATAATAAAGCTCTCATTTCTGATTGAGAATCATTAATCACTTTCTCTACTAATGCTAATTGTTGCTGGATTACTGGAGATAATTGTTCTTTTTGCTCATTCATCGCAGAAAGCATCATCATCGCAGCAAATAATTGTTGACTCACTGAATCATGTAATTCTCGAGCAATACGATGTCTTTCCAATTCAATAATTTCTTCCTTCGTTTCTTCACCAACATATTCTGGTCTAGAAGAAATCTGTTGAAGATTTTGAACCAGTTGTTCCTGCATTTCTGCTATTTTAGCAGTTTCTTGGAAAAATGTATCCAATCGAATCATTAATAAAGGACGATACCAAATTTCATCCACCGACTTTTTTACATTTGAAAATTGCTGATTTCTAATCGCTTCTAATTGATTATAAATAACAGAATCCGTTAATCTTTGTAAGAAAAATACAATACTTGCCGCCATAAAAGTTATGATAAATACAATGATCGTCACTACTAAAAATAATACAATTAATTGATTCGAAGATAATTTTTCTAATAATTCAATATCAAATAATGAATGTAGGACATTCACTCCTATTAAAAAGATGCTGGAGACAAATAAAAACACGACAAAACAGACACGTAAAAACCACTTCTTCATGCTTCAATCACCTCGATTTCTCCTACAAGGACTGACGAGATAATGTTTATTTTTTTATGACTCAATTCAAAGCGTTCCGAATACATCGTAATCGTCTCATTTTTTAATTCTAACTGTTTCCCATCAAACTTTGCTTCACCAATAAATGCATTATGAGAAAGTTTCACGCCAACCCCAATAGGAACAATAACACGAATACGTCCAATGCCTTTTCGAATCATAATGGTGTTTTGTTCATTTGGAAGAACCGTATTTCCTAAATCGATAATCGTATCTCCCATCAATTGGCTAATATTAATATCATCCCATTCAAATGTGTCTTTTCCAATTTTTTGAACTCCAATCCATTCCTGTCTTTGTGTTTCAAATCGGTCTGACGGTTCTTCTAGCTTAACGGAAACATATCTTTTTTTCTTCCAAATCCATTCACTATCATCTGAAAAGTATTTTTTAATTAATTTTCTACCATAAGAAAGACCATAAACAATTAAAATACTTCCTGCTAACCAAATTCCCCATGTAGAAAATACAGATAATAAAATCATTAGTATTCCAAAGAAAAGTCCATTTGTGCGAATAAAACGATTTTTTAGTTGGACGGCAATTCCTACAAAAATAATTCCTATAACGAATAAATACAGTAAGTGGTAATTCGTGAATAATTGAAATCCCGTTAAAAACATCCCAATCGCTATAATAAATAGTATTAAGATGAATCGATTATTTTTCATTTGTATCCTTCTTTCTTTAGAGTAATTTCTCACTATAAAAGTAACATATTCCTTCTTTCCTGACTATCCATCTAAAGACTGATTTCAAAAAATGCTAGGTTAGCGAACCTTTTTGTTAGGTTTTATTCTAACATTTCGGCATCACTTGTCCTAGCATTTACTGATTATGCAATTGGTGGCTCTTGCGGTTCATTATCAGAAGTAAAAGCATCCACGTTTACTTTTCTTGGCTTACTTCCTTCTGAAGGCCCTACGTAACCTCTTGCTTCTAAGTCTTCAATTAAACGAGCTGCACGATTGAATCCAATTTTAAATCTACGTTGAATATAAGAAGTACTAATCGTTTCTAATTCTCGAATCATTTCTAATACTTCATAAAATAAATCATCCTCAGGATCATCTGAACTTCCCTCTGATGTTTCTGGAAGCATCATTGTCTCATCATATTCCACTTCTTGTTGTGTTTTTACAAATTCGACAATTCTTTCTACTTCTTCATCTGTTAAATAAGCTCCTTGCACACGAATCGGCTTATTCTCACCCATTGGGATATATAACATATCTCCTCGACCAAGTAATTTTTCAGCACCACTTGAATCAATAATCGTACGAGAATCTGTACCACTGGATACAGCAAAAGCAATTCTTGAAGGAACATTTGCTTTAATAATTCCGGTAATAACATCAACAGATGGACGTTGCGTTGCTAAAATCATATGAATCCCCGCTGCACGAGCCATTTGCGCTAAACGAATAATTGCATCTTCGACTTCGTTACTTGCAACCATCATTAAGTCTGCTAACTCATCCACAATCACTACAATATATGGAAGTAATGGATTCTCTTCTCCCGTTTCCGCATTATAAGAAGCGACATGCGCATTATAACCATCGATATTTTTCATTCCCATTGCGGCAAACATTTCATAACGTTTTTCCATTTCTGTCACAACTTTTTTCAAAGCTTGCGCTGCTTTTCTTGGATTCGTTACAACAGGCGTTAATAAATGAGGAATCCCATTATAGCCATTTAACTCTACCATTTTAGGGTCAATCATCATTAATTTAACTTCATGAGGTTTTGTCTTCATCAAAATACTTGTAATAATACCATTAATACACACGGACTTACCACTACCCGTTGAACCAGCAATTAATAAGTGAGGCATTTTAGAAATATCACATAATCGAACATTTCCAGAAATATCTCTTCCTAATGGGACATCCAATGGTTTTGGTGATTGAAGAGCGGCTTGAATCACATCACTAAAGGCCACAAAACTCGTTTTACTATTTGGAACTTCAATTCCTACATAAGGTTTTCCAGGAATTGGCGCTTCAATACGGATATCTTTTGCAGCAAGAGCTAAAGCAATATCATCACTTAAATTCACAATTTTACTAACCTTCACTCCAATAGCAGGCTTAATTTCAAATTTAGTTACAGCAGGCCCTACTAATGGATTTGGCATCACTTTTGCCTCTACTCCAAAACTTTCAAACGTTCTTTCTAAAATTTTAAGATTCTTCTCTACAATCATCTTCTCATCAGATTGATCAGATGGTGGAATTGGATTTAATAATGTTAATGGTGGCAATTGATAATCAGAATCATCAGTTCCTCCATTAATGACAAAGTCTTCTAAATCTTCTGTATCTTCCTCTACTTCTGTTGGTTCGACAAAAGGATTGAAAGAAGTTGGTTCTTCTCTTCTCGGTTGAATAAACTCTTCTTCTACAACTGATTTTGTAACAGGTGGTGGTGTTACTTCTGGATAAATTTCTTCAAACTCATCCTCTTCTTCCTCTTCATCAAAAACAAAGTTTTTCATCTTGTCTATTAAAGAAGCTTTCTTTTCTTTTACTTCTTTTGGTTTTGCTTCAATCACTTCTGGTTTAGTTTCACGAACTTGAGAAGCTTTTTCCACTTTATTTTCTTCTAATTGGTGTTTCACTTGGGCTGTCCAATTTCTTAAAACTTCGAAAACATCTCTTAAATGAATTTCAAACGCTACGAATATGGCAATCATAAATAGTACGAAAATCGTCAAATAAGTTCCCCATTGAGAAACTAAGAAATAAGTAATCGTATAAAATAATGCTCCAATCATCCCCGAACCTAAATTTTGTTCGATAGCATTTGCTTTAAAATCAATCGCATAACGAGCCATCATTTCTTTAAATAACTGACCGCCTTCTTGAACATGATTACTAAATACAGCCACTTCTACCCAAAGAAAAATCCCAATCAAAAGACATGTAGCGACTCCAATCCATTTTTTCGGAATAGAATGTACTCTTCCACGGAATAAAACCCCTATTGAAGTGAGTATTCCAATAATCCCCGCATATATATATAAATCTCCTACAAAAAAACGAATACTATTGGCAAAAAATCGTCCTAAAAATCCTAATTTAAAAATGGCTAACAATTGAATTAGAATCAATATCGCCATCACAATTTCAATGGACATTGTAGACTCAGTCTTCTTTTTTGTAGATTTTCTTTTTCTCTTTTGTTCTTGCTTAGCCACTTTACTCTCCTTCTGAATATAGTTTTCCTTCTGGTGTTAAAATTAGTACTCCATAATAAATTTGTAAATACTCTTCACACGGAACACAATATTCTTGCTCTTCTTCATTCCAAAATGCACAAGCATATTGCTTTTCACGTTTCTTTTGATATTGATTTGTATATGTTTCTACTAATTCTTGATAAAGTTCTTTTGCTTCTTCTAGAGTGGAACAAGATTCTTCTAAAACAATCATCTCTTTCCAGTCGTCCATCATCCACCAAGGTTCATCGACCCCTTTTGTTTGGATAACACAATACATATCTATCACCTCTCTTGAACAGTATACCAGACTTTTGCAAAACTTGTTATCTTCATCCATTGAAAATTCATATATTTTTGATAGGATAGTTAAAAAGGAGGAATTCAAATGATTACTTTACGTCTAAGAGTTTGGGGACTTGTTCAAGGAGTTGGTTTTCGTTTTTATACAAAACGTTTAGCAGACCAATTACAGATAAACGGAATGGTAAAGAATAAAATCGATGCTTCCGTTGAAATCATTGTCCAAGATACCCCGGAGAGAGCCTATGCTTTTGTAGACCGAGTAAAAACCTCTCCCCCATCTCCGTATGCAAAAATCCGTGCATCAACATTAGAAATTATTGAAAACAAACCGATTTATAAAGGATTCTCAATTTATTATTAAAGAGAGAGAAATCCACATACGACTGATTTTCATTGCTATTCTATTCAATATAAAGTAAAATGAATGTGTTTAACAGAAAAAAAAAAGGAATGTGATTCATGAAATTAACAAAAAAAGTTCAATTAGCAGCTCTATCGAGCTTACTTGTACTATTCCTTTCTGGATGTGTACAAATCGACAAAGCCACTAATCAACCATATGGAATTGTCTATGATTATTTAGCAGTCCCAACTCAAACCATTTTAAACTGGATTGCTTCAGCAATTGGTGGAAACTATGTCATTTCTATTATGATTGTTTCAATTGTAGTTCGTATTATTTTAATGCCTACTATGTTTAAGCAAATGAAAACAATGTTAATGAACCAAGAAAAAATGGCGTTATTAAAACCATATATTGATAAAATGAACGCACGTTATGGGGATGACCCAACACCAGAACAACGTATGGAAGTTCAACAATATACAATGGAAATTTATCGTTTAAATAATGTGTCATTAACAGGTGGGATTGCTTCTGGATGTCTTCCAATATTAGTTACAATGCCAGTTTATAGTGCTTTATACAATGCGATTTTATACTCTCCTGAAATTTCAAATAGTTCATTTATGGGAGTTTCATTAGGTAGTACGTATTTACCAATTGCAATTGCTACTGCTGTTATTTATTTAATCCAAGGGTATATTAGCCAATTATATATGGATGAAACGCAAAAAGCTCAAGCAAAAGCGACGCTATATATGATGCCAGTCATGATGCTAATGTTCACGGTTGGTACAGCTGCAGGGATTGGGATTTACTTCTTCACTTCTGGTTTAACTGCAATCTTACAAACATGGATTCAAAACCAATTCATTCGTCCAAAAGTACTTGCAGAAATTGATGCTGAATTAGAAGCTCAAGGCAATAAAGTTATTCTTCCAGAAACTTCAAACGTTGCTAAGAGTGCTAATCAAACCACTACTGCACCTGCTCAACAAACATTTGCACAAAAAAACCGCACATCAACAGGAAAAAATAGCGGAAAACAAAATAGAAAATAACACATTCATAAAAAGCCTTTTTGCCTAGCAAAAAGGTTTTTTATTTTATCCATTTTTAATAAACATATACTTATCTTCATACAAAAAAGTGAAATAAAAAATAGTTTTTTAACCTCTTTTTTTAACCTCTAAAAATTAAAAAAACGTGAAGTTAGAAGTTTCCTTCTTTACTTCACGACAATAATTCTAGTCATTAAATAACTTTTCTTTCGAATGGATCGATGCTGATTCCTTGTTCTAACACTTGTTTTGCATATTCTTTTGCTCCGAACAATGAATGATCTTTATAGTTACCACATTGTACAGCAGAAATTCCTTGAATATCTTCAAAACGAATTTCATGAACAATTTGTTCTAGTGTTGCTTTTAATGCAACAGCAATTGTTTCTGCACTTGGTGTTCCCCATGTAATTAAATGAAATCCAGTACGGCATCCAAATGGAGAAATATCAATAATTCCGTCTACTCGATCTCTTAATAAATCCGCTAATAAATGTTCAAATGTATGAATGACACCTGTTGGCATTTCTTGCTTATTCGGTTGTAAGAAACGAATATCAAAATTCGTAATACGATCTCCTTTTTCTCCTACTTCTTCTGTAATTTTACGCACATAAGGTGCAATTACTTTATTATGATCTAATGTGAAGCTTTCTACTTCTGCCATAATAAAACCTCCTAGTAATCTTTATAACAGAGCCACTATACACCAAAATAGAAAGCACTGTCAACGAAATGAAATTCATGCATTTGTGTAGTTTTAAAGTATCGTGCTATAATCGATAAAGAAATTATTGACAGTAAGAGGAATTTATTATGAAAAGAAAACCAACATTCAGTCGAAAACTATTATATTTTTTAAGTCCTCTAATCATTCTTATCAGTTTGATTATTGGCTATTTTATTTATGGTTATACTGCTTATTATCGTTTAGAAGATAATCTGACTTTATCAGTTACAATCCATACCGACCAATCTCTCAATACTGGGAATGATTATACCATATCCTCTTTTAATATCGGATATGGAGCTTACCCTCAAGACTATAGCTTCTTTATGGATGGTGGAAAATATTCAAGAGCTTATAATCGACAAACCGTATTAAATAATATGCAAGGAATCCAAAATGCTATTCAGATGATTCAACCAGATATTGCTCTATTTCAAGAAATAGATACAGATGGAGATCGTTCCCAACATGTGGACGAAGTGGAGTTTATAACTCAGGCTTTTGAGAAACAAAATTGGGTCTTTGGACAAAACTATGATTCACCTTATTTATTTTATCCAGTATTAGATCCCATTGGAAAAGCAACTTCTGGACTCCTAACAATGTCAAAATACACGATTCAATCTAGCAAACGATATAGTTTACCAATTGAAACGAATTTCAATAAATTTTTCGATTTAGACCGAGCTTTTACCGTTAGTTACTTACCCGTTTCAAATCAGAAACAATTAGCATTAATCAATATTCACTTATCTGCCTATACAAAAGATCCAACAATTGGAAAAAGCCAGTTAGAAAAGCTATTCCATTATATGGAAAGTGAATATGCAAAAGGAAACTATGTTATTGTTGGCGGTGACTTTAATCACGATATTTTACTTGGAAAAAGTCCGGAAGTCTTCCAAACATCCGATGAACCACAAACTTGGACTCATCCATTCCCAGTAGAAAATCTTTCAAAGCATTTTACATTAGCCACTCAAGGATTAGCAGAACAAAAAATTCCTTCAGCTCGTGCATTAGATGAAGGATACCAAAAAGGAAGAACTTTTGTAACATTAGTCGATGGATTCATTATTTCAGACAATGTACAATTCAATCATGTCCAAGCACATGACTTAGAATTCCAACATTCCGATCACAACCCAGTTTCAATGAGTTTTACATTGAAATAGAAGAAAGACTTTTTGCATTCGCAAAAAGTCTTTCTTATTTTATCCAAGATATATTATTAATTTGAGTTTTTCTTACTTTTTTATATTTTCTAACATCACTTTCATGTAAAGTAATCAATCTATAATAATTTCCTACTTTTCTTAACCCTAATACCAAAGCAGTTCTTCCTTGTTCCTCAAAGAAAACTAAATCAAGATGCATGTTATTACTATTTAAGTCTTTATTTAAAACACAAACTTTCACTTATACTTTGTATACTTGTAGTAGCATTGATACTTTTATCTAATACATAATGTAAGCCCAATAAATGGTGCAAATCAAGTTCATGAAAGAGAACAACTATTTTATCAAATTTAGGATAGTTTATCTCCAATAAACATTTTTTATGACAAAACTTTTCATGATAATCAATTAAAACACTTTGTAAAGTTGCATCATTATCCATAGTCGCTCCTTAAAGCAAAAAAATAAGCACGGAACGGAAAAGTCTCCGAACAAGACAATCGATTAGTTACTCATATAAAGCAACTAACTCCCTACTGTTGTGCTTTTTAGGCTTATCGCAAGGGAACAGTTCATTAGCTCTGCCAAGCAGTGTAACGTGCTTTTTTACACTTCTATATCACTATAGATTATTGGAAAAATCTGTAATTGAAAGGATAAAAATTCTCCCTCAACTCTGACATCATTCTATAATAACTATTTTCTTTTGTCAATTTATAGCAAATCTATTAGTTTTTACTTTCAAATTCATCAAGATATAATACTTCTACTTGCCCTGACCAATCTAATATACAACCAATGAAATCAACAATATCTAAATCCTTCATTTCATATGTTTCCCCATTATTCACACTGGCAGTGGCATCTTCAATATAAGTTACTTTATATCCTCTATCTGAAGCAATAATAGCAGAAAATAAACAACAATATTCCGCATTCAATCCTGTAATCACAACTTCTTTAATTTGATGCTTCACTAAAATCTCCGTCAAATCTTTACATTGAAAAATATTTGGACTTTCTTTTTCAATAATATAGTCTGCTAAAACTGACAATTCTTCATCTAAACTTCCACTTTCATTTCCATTGTAAATAATACTATTTTCATCCTCATCAATATGTCTCGTATTAATGATGATATCTCCATTTTGCTTAAAAATGTTTTGTAATTTTAAAATATTTTTTCTCAATTCGTCAAAATGTCCACGTTCTAACATACCTTTTTGACAGTCTAATACAATTAGTGCTTTCATTTGTTTAGTTTCCTTTGTTTATATTATTCATTAAGGTAATTATAAATTATCGTTAATATTTTTGTATAGCTTTATTTTCTACTTTTTCCATAAACCTATACCGATATAAAACTAATTTAGAGAAGTTTTCATCTTTTATATCCCTCCCAAACACAAAATTTTCATTAATAAAATACGATTAGAATTTTTCAAAACACATTGGCTTTTAAGTCAAATTTATACTTTTTTTGAAAAGTGATGGTCATTTTGATGGTCATTTCCCATTCTAAACAAAAAAGCAAGCCTAGGAACGCTGTTATATCAACGTTTCTAGCACTTGCTAGGGTTTTATCCCACACTACCTTCCATCTCGTACGCAATTAATCGATTTAATTCAACTGCATATTCCATTGGAAGTTCTTTTGTAAATGGTTCAACGAATC
>CAUQAL010000022.1:0-18447 GCA_963515985.1 uncultured Granulicatella sp. | reverse complement strand
TATAGCATAGGTAGTATCTTTTTGTCTTTTTTTCGTACATTGTTTCAAATAAAAAACGAGACCTTAGGCTCGTTTTTTAGCCATGAGACCGTAGGTCTGCTGGCGTCCTTAGCTACCAAAGCGTAATCTTTTTCTGCTTTATTTTTCCACGCCCTCCTTCACCTCATTTCTACAGTGAATGAAAGGGAAAATACTAATAGCCGTAGCATTGGTGATATAAGCCAATTTGGCTTATATCACTGGGAAATTCGAGACCTAGGCTCGAATTTTAGCAATGAGATTCGCTTCGCGAAGCTGCTTGCGTCCATTGCCACAGCTATTCCAGTCTTTTTTCATTTTCAATCAACAGACTTCAAAGCCTCTAACATATCAACCTTTTTCAGCATATGGTTCACTAATATCCCTAGCACTGCTAAAATCAAGACGATAAAAATACACGGCCAAATATAAACATCCAACCCCACTTGCGGATTGAACCGTACAAATGCAGGCGCCACTGCTTCAATAATCACACGATGCAATACCTTCCCCAACAATAGCCCCACACCAATTCCAATCAATGAAAGAACCATCGTTTCACGATAAATATATAATGTCACCTCTCGATTCAAAAAGCCTAACACCTTAATCGTCGACAATTCCCGAATCCGCTCTGCCACATTAATCGTTGTTAAATTATATAAAATAACAATAGCTAACAGAACTGACACAATCGTTAATAAAATCATCACTCGACTCAATGAACCAACAATCGTTTCAATTCGATGAATCATAGAAGTATTTTGAACAACAGCCTTCACTCCATCTTGAGCTAATAATTGAGCAGACATCTTACGTACACTATCTGCATCTTTTTCTTTAAAACTAACAAAGCTCGCATTTTTTGTTGGAGTTTCTTGAGCCAGTGTTTCATAAACTGTTGGCGACATGATCATAAAGTGCCCTGCATACATTTCAATAATGCCTGACACAACCATCTCTTTCGTCATACCGTCTTTAATTGGTAAACGAACCGTTTCACCTTCATGAACATTCAATAACTGAGCTAATTTTTCCGACAAGAACACTCCATCGTTCGTAAGAGATTTCTGTCGCTTTGTTTTCGCATCATACAAGTGTATATAACGACTTAACTCTGCCTCTTTTCCTACTAATATGGTTAGGGATTGTTCCTCATGTACTCCAGCAATTTTAGTAGCAATCGTTTCACTATGTACCTCACTATAATGCTCAATTTCTTTTGTAGATAATAGCTGTCTCAACGCTTCTTGTTCTTTTCCCGTCATTACAGCTTCTTTGACAACAATAGCATCATACGTAATAATTTCCCCAAATTGGCGATGTGAAATACCTGATAAAGAAGATAAAATTCCTCTTCCGGCAAATAACAATGCTACCGAACCAGCTACCCCAAATATTGTCATTAACATTCGTTGTTTATAACGGAAAATATTTCGTGCTGTTACCTTTTGAGTAAAACTGAATCTCTTCCAAATAAATGGTACATATTCTAACCAAATTTTAGAACCTACACTTGGAGCTTTTGGTAATAGTAAACTTGCTGAACTTTCTTTTAATTCTCGATACGCAATCCATACAGGTGGAATAACACTACAACCAATCGAACATAGTAGCGCTACTAAAGTAATTGGAAAATTAAATAGGAGAGAAATCGAAGGAAGGATTGTTTCTTTTAATAAAGTAACCCCTAATATACTTGGTAAAAAGTAAGTCCCTAATCCGATTCCTATAATCGTTCCAATCATTCCCGCACTAAATCCATAAAAAGCAAATTTCTTCATCACATCAATAGTGCTGTAGCCTAGCGCTTTTAAAATGCCGGCATTCATTCGTTCTTCATTGACAAAACGAGTCATCGTTGTCACTGTCACAAGTGCTGCGACAGCATATAATACAACCGGGAATAAATTCGCTACAGAAATAATTCCATCTGCAGTAGACTTCATATTTAAATAACCTTCACTCCCTAGCATAGTCGAGCGAGTATAAACAGAATAACGAGGTTTTGTTAGTTTAGAAGCTTTGACTTTTGCATCTTCTAAATCCGTCTTAGCTTGGCTAATTTTTTCTTCAGCTTTTTCTTTTTCATCTGTATATTGGTTTTGTTTTTCTTCAATTTCTTGTTTTGCTTTCGCTACAGCTTCTTCACCAGCAGAAATTTTTCTCTTTCCTTCTGCTAATGCTCTTTGCCCAGCATCTAGCGTATTTTGTTTAGACTGAATGATTGCTAATCCCTCTTGGTATTGTTTCAAGCCTTCTTGATAACTAACCCAACCATTCTCGTATTGCTTCAAGCCTTGTTCATAAGCGGTAGATCCCGCATCCAATTCTTGTTTTTGTTGAAGAATTTTTTCTTGCATAACAGATAATGCTGTTTGAGGAAGCCCTTTTTCTTTTTGAGATTCTAATTGCTTTTCTGCTTCTGCTAATTTCTTTCTACCTTCTTGTAACATACTATTTTGCTGATCCAACGTTTGTTTGGAAGTTTCTAACTGTACTCGATTAGCTTCAAGTAATTCAAACTGACTTTGTAATCTTTGCTTTGCTTGTTGAATTTCTTGATTTCCTCTATTGAGAGATGCCTGATTTTGAGCGAGTTCATTTTGGCTTTGAACTAATTTACCTTCTTGATTGGCTATTTGTTGTTGCCCATCTTCGAGCTTCGTTTTTCCCTCTTCTAGTTGATTTTGAGCTTTGGAAATTTGTTCTTCTCCCTCTTGAATTTTTCCATCGGCTTCCTGCTTTAAATCATTCAACCTTACCGTTCCATTATCAGATAATTTTTCCTCGATGGATTGTTGAATACTAATTACTTCATCTAAATATTCCCTACTAAATGTTTTTAAACTGCGTAAATTCGGATAACGTAAACGAGCAATTGTATAAACAGAGCTATCAAAACTTTCTTGTGGAACAATAGCAAAACCTGATAAATCCCCACTTCCTGCAGTCGAGACCCCTTTACTATTTTTCGATAAAATTTCACTCGAATGAGCAAATCCGGTAATTTTAAACTTGTGCTGTTTTAATAATGACAGAGACTTCACTTCATTTAAACTGATGGAATCCCCGATTTGATAACGATTGGACAATTGTTCATCTAATACGACTTCATCCAGATGACTTGGATAAGCTCCACTCACTAATTCTACTTCCGATTGCTGAGCAGTCTTAGAAAATACTCGAATCGCTTTCGGACTGTCTGCTATTACGGTATCTACAAAATATCCAAATTCTACTTCGGCATTTTCTTCTCGTAATTCTTCTTGATCTTTTGGACTTAATCCATAATCTGCCAATACAAAAATATCCGCTGTATGATATTTTTCCAAATATTGATGAACCGTCTCTTGAATATCCGGACCCGAAACTTTTAATCCCACTAATGCAAATGAACCAAGCATCATTAAACATAAGATAGATAAAAATCTTCCCTTCGATTCCTTCAATGAAGAAAGAATCGATTTATTCAATATTTTCTTTTTCACGATTCTTCTCCTCTCAATATTCCAATTCCTCAATCGCTTGTGGAGAATCATTTAACACGATACTTTTCACCCTAGCATCATGCATATGAATGACACGATTCGCTAATGGTGCTAATGCCGTATTATGGGTGACGATAATAACAGTCGCTCCATAATCTCTTGACATTTCTTGTAAAATCTTCAATACTTGCTTGCCTGTTTGATAATCTAATGCCCCTGTTGGCTCATCACAAAGTAAAATCTTCGGCTTTTTCGCAATTGCTCTAGCAATCGATACCCTTTGTTGTTCTCCCCCCGATAATTGTGCAGGGAAATTATGAAGACGATGTCCTAATCCTACTGCTTTCAACGCTTCTTCTGCATCCCAAGCATCCTTCACAATTTCGGCAGCTAACTCGACATTTTCTTTTGCTGTTAAATTTGGCACTAAATTATAAAATTGAAAAACAAATCCTACATCATCCCTACGATAATACGTTAATTGCGTTTCATCAAAGTTTGAAATATTCACACCATCAATCCATACTTCTCCCTCATCATTTGTATCCATTCCCCCTAAAATATTTAAGACGGTGGATTTTCCTGCTCCAGATGCTCCAAGAATTATAACGAATTCACCTTTTTCAATATCGAAATTCACATCATGATTCGCAATTATTTCAGTTTCTCCCACTTGATATCGTTTAAAACTATTTTTTACTTGTATATATGTCATCACTTTTCCCTCTAATCATTAAAGAAATCATGCGTTGATTGTTGTTTTTATTTACTATATAATAACATAAATTTCAATGTTTCATTACAATCGGTATGTTGATTTAAAAAGAAATAGCCTATTATAAAGGAGAACTTATGAAAAAAGAAATTATGAAAGACCCATTTTTCTTATCGCAAAAAGCAAGTCCTGCTAATCCTATTACGGATAGACAAGTCATTATCGACTTACAAGATACTTTACGTGCCAATCGTGACCGTTGTGTCGGCTTGGCTGCGAATATGATTGGAAGTCAAAAAGCCATTATTATTGTTGCCGCTGGTCCATTTGATATCGTAATGGTCAATCCAGTCATTACTAAAAAATCCCAACCGTACCAAACGGAAGAAGGTTGCCTCTCTCATACAGGAATAAAAAGCACTACTCGCTATCAAAAAATCGAAGTTCGCTATCAAGATGCTATGGGGAAAACTCACACAGGGACATTTACAGAGTTTACTGCTCAAGTTATTCAACATGAGATCGATCACTTACAAGGAATTTTAATTTAATCATTCGAATTCAAATATAAAACGAGCATCTCCTAAATTGGAAATGCTCGTTTTTCTATTCTTACTTTCTATTAACGGACTACCGAACTTGCCATTCTTGCAACGGTATGTCTCATACCTCGAATCGCAACGGATAAAGCAAAGATGTTATTTACATCGGCTAAACCACCATAACCCGCATCTCCAATATGTTGAATATCGACTCCACAAATTTTATTGCGAATGGCGATTTGTTCAATGACTTCCTTAGAAGAGCCTTCTTGACTAGTTCCAATGGCAGATAATACAAGTGTTTCATGTTCATGAGCAAATTGGACAATATCAATCAATGCTTCTTCTGTGAATCCAGGAACCGTTCCTACGGCTGGAACCAATAAAATATCCGCTCCCGCTTCAATTAGTTCCTTTGCAATTTCTCGATTCATTACGGGTTCTTTTGAGCCTGCTCCATGCATTTTTCCGGCAATAATGACGCCTGTAAAATATTTTTTCGCTTTTTGAATTGCTTGGGCAATTGCTTGATTTGTCACTCCTGTACCAGGATTTCCGGTTAAACAAATGAAGTCTAATCCTAAAGCTTCTGCTGATTTCAATGTTTCTTTCGAGCAAATTCTTCCTGCTGGAATAACTAGTCGAGTTTCCAACATTTCTGCCTCTAAATCGACTGGTTCTAAGTTAGCACCAACAGGACGTCCGCATAATTCTTTTAATCGTTCAATTGGATTTGCGCTACCTTCTACCCCGTATAATTTTGGATTTAAACAATCAAATCCATTTAAAAGCATTAAGTCTCCCCCAAATGCACTTGCAATTTCCGCATGTGTTAATTCCGGAATAATTGGACGATGACGAATGGCCATTTCACAACATACCGTTCTACCCTCACCTGCCTGAATGGCTAGTTTTAATTCTTCTGCAGAAAATTTTCTAAAATCACTTGCCACACAGTTTAAAATTCGTTTTCCCATTGTAAAGTCCCCTTTATTTCAAAATAGTAACTGCTTCTTTCATACTTTCTAAATGACACAAATCATAGTCTCCGCTATCAGAATAGCGATAAGAAACTTCTCCATTCGTTGTCGTTGGATCCACTGCCCAAGATTTAAAACTTCCATGAAGTTGTTCTAATCCTGTTTTTTCTAAAATTTCTGTTAGATTGGCAAGAGAAACGCCACAGCCCCCTAAAAATTCTATTTGTTTTCCATATTGTTTTTGCCATTTTGCTAAATTTTCCAAGCCAGACATAATATTTTTCCCTTGCCCACTTGTTAAAATACGAGTGCATCCTAATTCGATTAATCTTTCTAGTGTTTCTTCCGGATTTTTCACACAATCAAAGGCACGGTGAACGACACTATCAGCACCGTATTCTTTACATAACTCAATCATTTTCTTTGTCGCATCCCAATCCATGTTCCCTTCTGGAGTTAAGAAACCAAAAGCTAAACCTTTTGCACCTGCTTCTAAGAAAATTTTCGCATCTTCAAACATCACTTCTTTTTCCAATTCGTTATAACAAAAACCGGCTCCCCTTGGTCGAACCATACAAATAATAGGAATATCGATTTTTTTAACAGCCTGAGTTAAAACAGCTAATGATGGGCTTAATCCTCCTAAATGTAATGCACTATTTAATTCAATACGATTGGCTCCTGCAGCTTTGGCATTGATACAGTCCTCAATACCTCCTGCACAAATTTCTAAAATTGTCATCCTTTTCCTCCTTCTAATGATGTTGTTATGAAACTTAATTCATACAATGCTAATCCATAAATAATAGTATTCACTTTTAAATCTTCGATTCCTATCCACTCATTTGGAAGATGAGCGATATCTCTTTGTCCTGGAAAACTTGGGCCATAAGCAATAATATTTGGAATAATTTTCGCATAAGTTCCACCCGTTGTTGTAACAGGTGTTGCATTGCCATCGACGACTTCTTGATAGACTTTTTGTAAAGTTTGCACATAAATTGAATCTTTATCATACAAAACTGGCTTCCATGAACTAATTTCTTCTAAACGACTTCCTTCTGGAATATGTTTTCGAATATCCGATAATAATTGTTCTTTTGTCACAGAAGCTGGATAACTCATCGTCCACTCCACAAAATGTCTTTCTTCCTCTATTCCAACTGTATATCCTCTTAATTGCATCATCCCAAAATCTTCATCGGAATAGTTAATTCCTAATTCCACTCCTTGATGAGTTGTATGAAGTAAGTACTGATTAGTAAAATGATATAATTCTGAAATCTGTTCTAAAGAAGTACTCAATCGAACTTTCAATCTCCCTCTTTCTCCATAAACAACTGGCCATTTACAGTCTGGAGTCCATCCAAAAGTAGGGGGCTGTTCTTTTGTTAAATAATGTTTTACACAGCCAAATCCCGTTTCCTCATTTGTTCCAAATACAATTCGAATCGGACGGTCAAATCGAATCCCCTTTTCCTTCAATACATATAAGGCGAATAAATTCGACAAAATCGGTCCTTTATTATCCAATACGCCACGTCCAAAAATTTTCCCATCTCGCTTCGTTGCTTTTAACGCAGGACTTTCCCATCCTGTTCCTAATGGCATGACATCGACATGTCCAAAAATGCCATAATATTCCCCATCTGCTCGAGTATCTCCATATTGTGCATAGCCAATTTTATTGTCTAAATTTTTCGTTTCAAATCCTAATTCTTCAGCGAGTGCTAGTACTTCCAATAAAGCTTGTTTGGGACCTTCTCCATAAGGAGCTTCTGGCAACGATTCTCCCCGAACACTTTCAATGGCGACTAATCGCTCGATAGCTTTATGCAATTCAGGTTGAATGTCTTCCAACGCTTTGACTAAATTCTCTCTTATTCCCATTTACTTCACCTCGAGTGGTTTCATCCGTTCTCTTAAATACTCATCCAACCATTCTTGAGTGGCTTTTTCATGAATCATTGTGCCATCTTCTTGTGGATGTACTCGGTAAACCGTTAAGGATTCTTTTTCAGTTGCTACTACAAAAGAGAAATTGGCAATATTGGTCGCTGCTCCCCATTCTCCTTTGTTGTTCATCGCTACAACTGATAAATCCCCAGCATTTCCTCTTCGTTGGATTAATTTTTTAGATAAATTCTTCACTGCTGTTTCACACGCTTGTTGAGGATGCATTCCTTGTTCCATTAATCGAACAATTTCATAGGAAATAATTCCCTTCATCAAATCTTCCCCTAAACCTGTGGCAGTTGCACCACCAACTGTGCTATCCACATATAAGCCAGAACCAATAAATGGAGAATCTCCTACACGTCCTCTTTTTTTCATAAATAGTCCACTTGTAGAAGTTCCAGCAACCATTTTTCCAGCTGTATCTAGGCTAACCATCCCAACGGTATCATGACCTGCATAAGGCGCTAAGGATTCCGTTTGTAAATCTTTAACTCGATTATGATAATGAATTTTCGCACGATCGGTTAACATATTTTTCCGTTCAAATCCCTGCTTTTGCGCGTAAGCTTGAGCCCCAATTCCAACTAACACATTATTCACCGATTGCAAGCTTAATTGACGAGCCACTGAAATGGGATTCGCCACATCTTGAATCGCACATACTGCTCCAAAATCAAGAGTTGTTCCATCCATATAAGCGGCATCTAATTCCACTTCCATCACTTCATTAGGAAGCCCACCATAACCGACTGATTTATAATAGGGAAAATCTTCAACTGCTTTAATCGCTACTTCAATTGCATCTCCAGAAGATGCCTGTTGTTCTAATATCTGCACAGCCCCTTGGACACCTTCTAACGCCATTCTCCAAGTGGCAATCATTCCCCACATAGTCACTCCTCCATTCCATATTGATAATTGTATTCTAGTATTTGATGGTATTTTTCCATCGTTAAATCTTCGCAAATCACACACATTAATCGGAGAGTTGCTTCGATATCTCCTAAATGCACAATACTTTGATGCGTATGCATATAACGAATTGGAATTGATAAAGTTGTCGCTAAAATTCCCGTCTCAGACTTATAAATATTTCCCGCATCTGTTCCACCCTTTGTAAAACAACCAATTTGATAAGGAATTTGATGTTTCTTACAAAGATTTTCTAAATAAATAAGTAACCCTCGATTCGTTACCGTCATATTATCAATAGCCGTAAGAGAGACGCCTTTTCCAAGTTTCGTATGATTTTGATTAGCTGGAGTATCCCCTGCTAATGTTGTATCCACCGCAAAAGCCACTAATGGCTTTTCTTGGAAAGCCGTCGTTCGTGCACCCCTTAATCCAACTTCTTCTTGGATCGTTGTTGCTAATGTCACTCTTTTAGATAGATTTTGATGTTCTAAAGCTTGCATAAGCCAAATTCCTAACGAAACACTCACTCGATTATCAAGAGCTTTCCCAATCATATATTCCTGATTCAAACCAATCGTTTGGCAAGTACTCACTAAACTCACGACATCTCCTACTGCAATGCCCAATTCTTGAATAGACTCCCGATTCTCAACACCCAAATCGATAAATAACTCTTCCATTGCAACAACTTTTTTACGAGCTTCTGGAGAAATCGCATGCGTTTGAGGTCCCCCAATAATTCCCGTCCATTGTCGACCATCACTCGTTATAATGGTCACTAATTGTTGTAATAACGTATGCGCCCACATATTTCCGACAGGTTGAATCGATACATACCCTCTCTCATTAATTGAAGAAACAACAAATCCCACTTCATCCATATGAGTGGCAAACATAATGGAAAGGTCTCCTTCTCCTAACGAAAATAATCCTGAGCCTAATTTATCTTGTTCTTTCATACAAAAAGGAAGTTGTTCTGACACAAATTGTAAAATTTTCTCTTCATGTCCTGAGACACCTACAAGATTACTCAATGTTTTTAATAATTCTATTTGATGATTTTCTAACATCGCTTCACCAACTTTCTTGGAAAGCAAGTTGCTGAACTTTTTGGAAAGTTAAATTTTCTAAAAATACTTGAAGCGTATGAATGACAGGTTTCAAATCTTCCTTATTCAATAATTGGATAAATTCTCCTTCTTCTTTTAACGGAATCACAACAACAACCGTTGGGGTTCCTGCTAGAGATTTATGAATAAATGATCCATCCGTCCCTTTTTCTTGGACATTTGCCTTCACTTTGTATCCTAAACTTTGAGCAACTGTTTTGATTTCTTTCACTAACGAAACATTGGGTAATAATGTCTTATCAAAATAGCGAATATAGACTGTTTGTTCTGCATAATCTCTAACGGGTGCTACATCTAATACAATCGATACATCAGGTAATATCGTATTTGTAGCAGTAATAGCTCCTCTATATCCCACAATCGACTGAGCAATTCCTCCAATGCTAAGTGTATAAGGTAGAGAGGATATTGTTTCCATCAACTGATAGGCAGCATAAACTCCAGCTCGATTAGATATATTTTTACTTAAAATCATTTGTTCCGTTTCAATAACTGGAATTTCTAATACAAAAGTATCTCCTACTTGAACTCCAAACTCTTCCACTTCTTGCTGCGATTTAGCTCCTATATGAATCCAAAATTTCTCTTGTTTTTGTAAGATATATCCATAGACTCGTTGATGATGTCGTGTTAACAGACAAACTCGTTGGTGAAGAAAATCTTTTGGTAAAACATCACCAATCGTAACAAAAGACAATAATCCACTCTCATGAATATCGTCAATCATTCCTCCACATTCATCAATATTGGAACTAATCATCACTTTAAAAGGACTATTCTCTACTAGTCTCTCTCCAAAAATTGAACCTAATTTATCTTTTTTCAAGTCTAAATTCAATTGTTGATATTCCCTAGACAAATATTGATGGACTTCATACTCGTCTCCTGAAACTCCCGGTAGACTACATAAGGTACTTAACTCCACTTCACTCGCTTCCTTTCTAACGATAAATCCGATTTGAATCTTGTTGATCATGCGCAATAATAAGTGCAATGTCTTTCAACGCTTCATTCAAACCAACCGCTCCTTTTTTAGGCATTTCAATCATGGTCGTATGTTCCTTGAATTGTTGAATGATCTCTTCATTTTCTTTCGAACAAGCTACATACGTTTTACAATCTGTTTGATGTTCCATAAAAGCAGCTACATTTGCTGCCATTTCTGTATAACTTTCATCATTAAAGCACGGACCTGCAAATAACACTTCTGCTTTTGTTTTCAAAATCAAATTATGAATTTTATGAAGCACTTCTTCCTTATGAATCGCAAAATAATCTGGACCACAATAGACAGTCGCTAATACTTGTAAATTTTCTTTTAAAAAGTAATCTTTATACATTAAATAGGAACCAATTCCTCCTTTTTCTAACCCAAGAGGAGTATCTGCTCTTTCCTTTCCACCATAACCCGCTTGTATTTGATTTAAAAATAATATCACTCGCATATGCTTTCTCCCTTCAAAAAAAGGGGGAATAACGACAGAAATTGATTCATTTCTGTTGTCTTCCCACCTCCGCACGTTCAACTTTTCTACTCGTTTATTACTTTTTATAAATCATCAAAACTTAAATCATCTAATGACAATTCATCTAATTCATCGCTTAATGAATTAGCAGCTTGATGTTCTTCATGAAGATATTGTTTATCAATCACTCTAAAGAATGGATAGTAAATTCCCATTCCGATAATAATTAATACTATTTGGAATAAACCTGCTACGATACTTCCTGTGGCTAACCAACCAGAGAAGAAGAATGGAGTTGTCCAAGGAAGTGCTGCTCCTGTAGTATATGGAATTAACCCAATTAATGTAGCAATAGTCGCTAAAATTGTATTTACTAATGGTGTTAAAATAAATGGAATCACGATTAATGGATTTAACACCACAGGTAATCCAAAAATAATCATTTCGTTAATCCCAAAAATACCAGGAACAATGGCTAAACGTCCTAATTTTTTCATACGTTCTGACTTTCCAAAGAATACCATTAAGAAAACGAGTGATAATGTACTACCGCCACCACCAAAGTTTCCAAAGAAATCTCCGAATGGACCTGTAAAGATATTAGGAAGTGTAGCACCTTGTTTAAATGCTTCTAAGTTTTCTGCTGTTAACGCTAAATGAATTGGATTAAAGACCGTATTCGTTACAGCAGGACCATTAATACCAAAGAACCAGAATAAAGTAGATAAGAATTGATAAATCGGTTCAAAAATCAAGCTTTGTCCGAATCCCATTAATGGCGCTTGTAAAATTTTATAAATAAAGTTATGAGCATATTGATAATCTGTTGCTGAGAATACTAAATACACTACAAAGAAGAAGAACATTGCAAATGCACTTGGAATTAATGCTGCAAATGATTGAGTTACAGCTGGCGGAACACCATCAGGCATTTTAATAACCCAACCTTTGTTTTTAACCGTCACAAAAATTTTTACAGAAATAATAGCTGTTATCATGGCTAAAAACATTCCTGCTGACCCTAAATGTGCTAATGCAAATCCATTAAACACTTTACCATTCGCTGCATTTACGAAATCAGAATGAATTTTTGGTGTAATAATAAGGAAACATACAAGAGCAACGGCTCCACCCGCAACTGGATCATTTTCCAATTGACGAGCATATGCATACCCAATTCCAAAAGCTCCTAATAACCCTAAAACACTAAATGTTGAATCAATGACAGCATCCATTTTACTTGGCCAACCTTGACCAAAAAATTGAGCTAAGAAATCAACATAACCTGGTATTGGAAAGTTCGCAATTACAAGAAAAATAGAAGCCACAATAATTAATGGTGTGGATACTAAGAAACCATCACGAATCGCAATTAAGACTTTATTATTGCCTAATTTTTCCGCGGAACTTCCCATTATTTTTTCTAACGAAGCAAACATAACAATTCCTCCTATTTTTTATTTTTGATGAGTTGAATCGCGCGTTTCAAAATACGTTCCCCATTAACATTCCCATAATCTTCCAAATTAATCACTTCTACAGGAATGCCAATAGGTTCATATTTATCACGAGTAGCATTAAATTTGAATTTCACTTGAGGACCCAACAAAATAACATCCGGATGAAATTCCTGAACAACAGAATCTAACTGAACATCAGGAAATGCCTTTACTTCTATTGGCAATTGATGTTGATTTGCAACTTCTTGCATTTTACTTGCCACTAGACTTGTTGACATTCCTGCATTACAAAATAAATACACACGTTTCATACATATTCCCCCACTATTTTGTTTCATTCTTATGCTTTCTCAATTTTTTCTACTCTCTGATATAAAGCTACTACTTCTTCACTTGTTACTTGTAGTAATTCTGCATTCATTAGTTGATCTTCTGCGTGCAATAATAATAATGAAAAAGGCACTCTATTCCCTGAACTATCCTTTTGTAATAATTCAAAATGAATTTCGTGACCTTTTAATCGTTGTTGCTGACCTTCTTCAATTAATGAACTTGCTTCTTCAAAATGACCCTTTTTAGCTTGGACAATAGCTTCCATAAAAGCTGAACGTGCTGCTCCTAAAGCCGCAATCATTTTAAAGCAAACTAATTCTACCTCATTCATGTATCTTACCTCCCCTCTAAAAAACACTGGCAAAAACTCCTTTACATATTAATTATAAATCGTTTTCATAAAAAATCCTAGTTTTTTTACTCATTTTTTCACAAGTAAATTTTTGTTTTTAATAAAAAACTCAGAACAACAAAGTTAATGTCATTCTGAGATCGTAGGTTAAATCATTTCATTTTTATAGGGAGCTACCACAAATTGAATAGCTTTTATAACAGCTACAAAAGGACTGATAAATACTAAAACAAATTGTATCATTCCAATGAGCCAGAGAAATGAAATGAATGAATTTGATAAGTGAAACATCCATACTAAACTAAATACTTTTGTCATATAGCGATAAGCCATAAAAAAAATAGGTGTTAACATAATCGCAAACATCATTTCTCCTAATATAAATAAAGGAAATTCTTTCGAAGTTTTTAATTTCCATTGTTCAATAAGCATCATTAATAATGCAGCTATAAACATAAATAGAACAACTTCTCCCTCTTTTTCCAAGCTCTTACTTCCTTGGTTCATTATAAATAAAGTAATCAGATTGGTGACTACAATCATTCCCATTACAAATTTCCAGTAATAGATACTATATTTTTTCATTGTCAAAGCTCCTCTCTCCTACTCTCGTTTTTAGAACTATCATTACTGACTATCTATTTTATATCAAGAATATCTGAGAAAATTTAATAAAAATTTAGGAAATAAAAAAAAGACAGCAGAAGCTGTCAATCCTACTGGGGTAGCTGGATTCGAACCAACGAATGACGGAGTCAAAGTCCGTTGCCTTACCGCTTGGCTATACCCCAATGGTGGAGGGGGGCAGATTCGAACTGCCGAACCCTAAGGAGCGGATTTACAGTCCGCCGCGTTTAGCCACTTCGCTACCCCTCCAGCTGTTATTAAAATAACGTACTCATACATAATACACTAGTATTTAACTTTTTGCAATACCTTTTTTCAAAAAATATTTATTTTTATATAAGAAAACTCCAACCACTTCCCTCAAAGCGATTGAAGTTTTCCTGTTTCAATTATCCTTGTTTTTCAATCCAATTTTTTTGGTGTTCACGAGAAATACGCATTAATTCAGTATAAAGTTCAGCCACCTCATCTTTTAAAGACTCATCTTTTAAATACGATTGAACTTTCAAAATCACTTGTCCCTCACGACCACTATCTAAAATCGGAATATCGTTGTCTAATTTAATTTTCGCTACTTCTTCTACTACATTAGTACGTTCTTCAAATAACGCAACTATTTGGCGATCAATAGAATCAATTTTTTGACGTTGTTCTTCTAACATGATTTTCTCCTTTCTTACATCCATAGAGTCCCTAATGGATACCCGATCGCTACTGCACTTACAATACTTAACACTAATAACCATCCGCCATATAAAAAGGCATCTTTTGAACTCGTCCATCCACTACCAACAGAAATGGCTACATAAGGCATTGCCGGCGGAGTCATATAGGCTAAACTTGCCATAAAACCAATTAAACAAGCAACAACTGCAGTATGAATTCCTAAATCCGTACTAGCAGCAATCGTTGTTAACACAGTCGTCACAACCGAAACGGTTACTAAATTCGATGAAAAATTCGTTTGAAGCCCCGCCCAAATGACAAAGACAATAACAATCATCATCGCACTCCATTGATGGAATAATGGAGTTAACCCACTTTCAATTAAAGGTAATACACCTAATTCTGGTTTTGTTAATAAAGTTCCTAAACTCAAAGTTGCCCCTACTAATAATAAACTTGGCCAGTAAACGCCACGTGTTAACGCCTCTTGAATCGACATTAGAGGTTTCCCATCTTCACGGATACAAGCTAATAATACCGCTCCAATCATTGGAGGAAATGCCATCCCTGCAGATTTTAAGAAAGCTGCCACGCTTGGTGAAACAATTCCTAACCATTCCGGAATAATCCATAAAGCAATCACAATTGAAAAAATAGAAACAATCCATTTTTCTTTTTTCGTTACTTTTGGTAAATTTTCCAAGGATTCTAGACTTTGAAAAGTCACTTCTGATAAATCTAATTTCCATAAGCGGTGTAAACTTGCCAACATTCCAACAAAAATACAAATTCCTGCAGGCATTGCAATTCCCATATATTGGATATTCGAAATACTTACACCAGTTGCTGTATGATACAATCCCATTGACGTAATCGCAAAGACATGATTAATCGGCGTCATCGCCGTTCCAATCGCAATAGTCGAAAATAATGTAATTAAAACAAAGGATGCTTGTCGACTCCCTTTTTCTAATCCAAATACTTCCATCATTTCTTCATAAATTGGAAAGACAATCATAAATAAAATTGTCGGTGAAATAAAACAACTAATAACTAATACCGCTCCTAGAAAGGAGCCTAAAAAATGACTCGGACTTTTCTTTGCAAAATTCGTTTTTAAAAACCAACCGACTAACCGTTTCAAAGCAGGAGTCTGTTCTAAAGCATACGTTACTATAAAGGTAAATAATAAGAAAACAAATGTACTGTTCCCAAAAGAAAGAGAAAACACTTGACTATACGTTACTTTTGGAAGCCACCCAAGTCCTAATAAGACTAAACATAAAACACTTGGCCAATCGATTCCTACAAATAACCATAATAATAAGCAACTTATAAAAATCGATAATAAGGCAAATGCACTTCCAGGTATCGCTAATAATTGCCAATCAAAATGCGAGTTAACCATTGCAAGAACGATAAAAAGGATACTTAACACTATTGCGACCGTTTGAACCAAACTTCGCGTTTCTTTTTTCATATTCTACTCCTCAACTTTCATTTATTCCGCTATCCATCCTACCGTATTTTTCTCCAAAATACTAGTAAAGCTATCACTTTGACGCTTTTATCGACTATAGTCAAAATGGCTGTCAGTTTATGGTAATTCACGAGCTATCTTT
The DNA here is from genome assembly GCA_963515985.1 of uncultured Granulicatella sp. Taxonomy (GTDB): domain Bacteria; phylum Bacillota; class Bacilli; order Lactobacillales; family Aerococcaceae; genus Granulicatella. Next base: position 2,171 of record CAUQAL010000022.1, on the reverse strand, counting down.
AATGCATCAAAAAAACGATAGAGACTTTTCCTCTACCGTTTCCTGTTTTTGTATTTAATTGTCTAATTCAACCTCTGGATTCAGTTGATAATTTTTTCCATAATTATCTCTAATGACAAATTTATAGTCCACTAAATAGCGACGCATTGTAGCAAAATCATCATATAATTCCTTAATTTTTTCATTCAATTCTTTTTCAGTATAAGTCTCAGCATAACACTTTAAATGTGCATAAATAAATTCAAAAATCTCCATTTTATTTTTCTGTTTTTTAGGTAAAACAGTAATTTTTCCATCCCTCATAAATCTAGAAATATTTTCCTCTTTCATCAAATAATACCTCTAATCCTCATTCATATTTTTGGTTAGTTTATACTACATACAGAAAAAAGGCAAATCTTTATAAGAAACTTCTTCGCTCTATACCCCTGACGATTTTATTCACAAAAAAACTTGTTAGAAATGGCAGTTATTTCTAACAAGTTTTTATTTTGATGTTATTGTTTTTCTAGTTTTAATACTTTTTCAACTTTTTTATAAAGCATTAACGATAGTACACTGCTTAAACCGAATTTTAATACATTAAATGGTAATAAAGCAAATAGCATTAATGTCCATAAATTTGTTACAAATGGATTTGTAGTGGCTGCAAGTGCAACAATTTTTTCAATTGGGAAATGCATTGCTGTTGCATATAATGGGAAAATGATAAAATAATTTGCTGTTAACAATACTACTGTTGCAGTAGCTGTACCGATCACTAAACTTGTAATTGCCCCTTTGAATGTACGGTTGTTTTTATAATAAAATACCGCTGGTAACATGAAACTTAAACTTCCAATTAAGTTCACTGTTTCGCCAATCCCAAATGTTGTTGTTCCATTTAAAACAAAGTTCAATGCAACTTTTACAATTGCAATATACGCACCATATAATGGTCCTAATAAATAACCTCCTAAAATAACAGGTAATTCAGAAAAATCCATTTTAACAAATGGTGGAATAAATGGAAGACTAAATTCTAATAACATTAGAATCGTACTTAACGCACCGAATAGTCCTACTAAAATGATTTGTTTTGTCGCATAACGTGACACTGTTTTTGCATTTGTACTCATCGTACATCTCCTCCTTAACCGGGTGAAGGATCGGATGGTTTCTCACGTTCTTGTTCCATTTCATTTGTATAACTGCACGAAAAAATGCAGCAACAAAATGGTCTACATTTCATCGCTGCATTCTTATATATCAAATTGATTGGTATCTTCGAACGTGAAATATAACCATTTTCTCTCATCTAGACTATCACTATCGGTTCTGGAATTGCACCAGATCATGCCTGTTTGGCTCGCGGACTATACCGCCGGTAAGGAATTACACCTTGCCCCGAAAATGTTATTTTATAAACAAAGAGTACCATACTTTTTTTTGCATGACAATAGTTCTGCTCAATATACTGATTGAATCATCTAATTCTCTAAATAAAGGAAAATTCATCCTAACACTTAAGTGATTATTTCACCCATTCACCAGATGCATTGACTTTATATCCGTCAATAACTTCATTTTTAGCCATGTAACCACCTGATTTTAAGTAATACCATTTATGATTTAACTCAATCCATTCTTTTTGAGCTAATTTGCCATCTTCTTAGACATTACGGCCGCAGTCAAGACAGTTGACTCACCGTAACGCACGACAACTGCGCCATTTGCTTGCTTAGCAACCTGACCAGTCTCTACAATTAACTCACGACCCGCAAAAGTCGTTTGAAACACTTGTTTTGTCATTTTAATCCCCTTTGGATTGATGAAATTATACGCCTTGCCTACAAAGATCAAGATACCAAGGACGTCAAAAGCAAAGTAAAAATAGGAAACTGACGAAGTCTTAGATGAAGACAAGATAGTTTATCTTTTTTACACAGCTTTTCTGCCAGGTTCAATTGCTCAAGATACAAATCATTAGAAAGGTTTGATACTAAAGTATCTCAACCTTTCACGCTAATCGCTATCGGGCGATTAGCTAAATGCTTTACTAACTCCCTCGTCAAATAATATCGATTTGACTCGCTCGTGTCGCTAAATCTTGCAGTTTGAATGCATTGTATTATTTAATACCCTCATCTTTGTATCAAGTACGTACAGAGTCTATTTTATCATATTTTTCT
>CAUQAL010000021.1:0-20350 GCA_963515985.1 uncultured Granulicatella sp. | reverse complement strand
ATTCTTATCTATCTACCGTCTTTTCTCATAATCCATTAGTTTTTAATACGAAAAAAGACTTTAGAAACTACTTCTTCCATAATTCCTAAAGTCTTTCATTCTCATTATTTCAACACTTTCCTCAAATATTGACCTGTAAAGCTTCCTTCTACTTGAGCCACTTCTTCAGGTGTTCCAGTAGCGACAACTTGTCCTCCACCACTTCCACCTTCTGGTCCCATATCAATAATGTAGTCAGCAGTTTTGATTACATCCAAATTATGTTCGATCACTAAAACAGTATTTCCTGATTCTACTAAACGATTCAATACTTCTAATAATCGAGCAATATCATCTGTATGAAGCCCTGTCGTTGGCTCATCTAATACATAAAAGGTATTTCCTGTAGACACTCGTTGCAGTTCACTCGCTAATTTCATCCGTTGTGCTTCTCCACCCGATAAAGTTGTAGCGGATTGTCCTAAAGTCACATAGCCTAAACCAACATCTTTAATCGTTTGAAGTTTTCGTTTAATTTTTGGCACTGCTTGGAAAAATTCTACCGCATCATCTACCGTCATTTCTAATACTTCCGCAATACTTTTTCCTTTATATTTGACTTCCAATGTTTCTGAATTATAACGACTACCATGGCAAATTTCACACGGAACGTATACATCTGGTAAGAAATGCATTTCAATTTTTAAAATACCGTCTCCCTTACATGCCTCGCATCTTCCACCTTTGACATTGAAACTAAAACGTCCTTTTTTATAGCCACGTAATTTCGCTTCATTTGTCGTTGCAAATAAGTCACGAATATCATCGAATACACTTGTGTAAGTTGCTGGATTACTTCTTGGGGTACGACCAATTGGACTTTGATCGATATCAATAATTTTATCTAATCCTTCATATCCTTTAATCGATTTAAAGGCTCCTGGCTTTTCTTTTGATTTTGAAATTTCTCTTGCTAGAGCTTTTTTCAATACTCCATTAACAAGAGAACTCTTTCCAGAACCTGAAACTCCTGTAACTGCTACTAATCTTCCTAAAGGAATATCTACGTTAACAGATTTTAAGTTATTTTCACTAGCTCCTTTTAAGTGAATCCACCCTTTATCTTCTGTTCTACGTTCTGTTGGAACGGCAATTGATTTTTTCCCTGATAAATATTGACCCGTTAATGAATTTGGATTTTTTTCCACTTCTTTTGGCGTTCCAGCAGCAATAATTTGCCCACCAAATTCTCCTGCTCCTGGCCCAATATCAATTAAGTAATCTGCTGCTCTCATCGTGTCTTCATCGTGTTCTACTACAATTAATGTATTTCCTAAATCACGCATATTTTGTAATGATTGAATTAATCGATCATTATCTCTTTGATGCAATCCAATCGATGGTTCATCTAAAATATATAATACTCCTGATAAATTCGATCCAATTTGAGTTGCTAAACGAATCCGTTGCGCTTCTCCCCCTGATAAAGTTCCTGCTGCACGGCTAAGGTTTAAATATTGCAGCCCAACATTTTTCAAAAATGTTAAACGAGATTGCACTTCTTTTAAAATAGGAGCGGCAATTTGTTCATCTTGTGGAGATAAGGTTAACTCTTTGAAAAATTCAATTTCTTCATCAACCGATAATTCCAATACTTCACTAATATGTTTATGATTCACTTTGACTGCTAATGCCTGTTCATTTAAACGATGTCCATGACAAGCTTTACACGATAATTCCGTCATATATTGACGCATTTGTTCTCTAGTATAATCGCTATTCGTCTCATGGTAACGGCGTTTCACATTGACAATAACTCCTTCAAAAGGTACATCCACATCTCGAACGCCACCAAATTCATTTTCATAATGGAAATGGAAAGTGGCATCTCCAGAACCATATAACACCAGGTTTTTCTGAGACTGCGTTAATTTTTCAAAAGGTAAATCCATTGGAACTTTAAATTGCTCACAAAATTGACGTAGCATCTCTGGATAATAGTTCGAACTAATCGGATTCCAAGGCACTAATACTCCTTCATTTAAAGTTTTCGCTTTATCTGGAACGACTAAATCGATATCCACTTCTAATTTCATTCCTAATCCATCACATTCCGGACAAGCTCCAAAAGGTGCGTTGAATGAAAACAGACGTGGCTCTAATTCTCCAATCGTAAATCCACAATGAGGACAAGCATAGTGCTCACTAAATAAGATTTCTTCTTTCCCAATGACATCGACAATCGCATACCCTTCTGCTAAACGAAGCGCTGCTTCTAATGAATCAAATAATCTTGAACGGCTCTTGTCCGATACAATAATACGGTCGACAACAATTTCAATGGAATGTTTTTTGTTTTTTTCTAATGAAATTTCATCCGTTGTCTCCATCATTTCGCCATCTACTCGAATACGAATATAGCCGTCTTTTTGAATCGATTCGAAAACCTTTTTATGTTCTCCTTTTTTCCCCTTTACAATCGGCGCTAAAATTTGAATTTTTGTTCTTTCTGGTAATTCCATCACTCGATTCACCATTTGTTCAATCGACTGACTTTCAATTAGAGTGCCGTCATTTGGACAATACGGTTTTCCTACACGTGCATATAGTAATCTCAAGTAATCATTAATTTCCGTTACTGTTCCGACAGTTGAACGAGGGTTACGAGAAGTTGTTTTTTGATCAATTGCAATTGCTGGACTTAATCCATCAATACTATCGACATCTGGTTTATCCATTTGTCCTAAAAATTGTCGTGCATAAGCTGATAAACTCTCTACATATCTTCTTTGCCCTTCTGCATATAATGTGTCAAAAGCTAGTGAACTCTTCCCTGAACCAGATAATCCTGTAATTACCACTAATTGATCTCTTGGAATCGTTACATCAATATTTTTTAAATTATGGGATCGTGCTCCACGAACGATAATCTGATCTTTCGCCATTCCATCTTCCTCTATTTCTATCTATAATTAAAAACTCTGCCATTAGGCGTTCACCTTAGTATAGCATAGTTTCTTTTTTATTACGAACAAACGTTCTTGTTCAATTATACAAGATAATACAATCGATTTTTTGTACTTCCTGTTTTCTTTAGTAAACCTACTTCTACATATTTTTTCAAATATCTTCTCACACTAGATCCACTCATTCCTAATAATTCCTGAGCTTGATAAGCACTAACAGATTGATGCGCTTTTAAATAAGTTTCTAATACTCGATAATATTCTTTTTCCTTTACAGTTAAATGAATAGAGAAATCTTCCACTACAAAAGCAGTTTCTCCATAAGATTCTAATGTTTGAAGAATAGCTTGCAACATAAATTCAATAAAATAAGTGGCATCATTTTCTCGATTACTTTTGCTTAAAGCATCATAGTAACCTTGTTGATGATTATAAATAACAGATTCTATCGGTAGCCATTCAAATAAGGAATTCCACTTACTTAAAATTAAACTTTGCCATAAACGACCTATTCTTCCATTTCCATCCTCAAACGGATGAATAATTTCTAATTCAAAATGAATCACACATGATTTAACAATAGGAGAAATCGTACTATTCTTTCCCCAATCAAACAAGTCTTGAACCAATGATCCAACAAACTGTGCTCTAGCACCTATATGCACAACTCTACCATTAGAATCATAAATTCCTACATCTCCCAGTCGAAATTTACCCGGAAGTTTGACTAAACCCTGCATGAGTAAGTGATGCGCTAATAAAAAATCATTGATTTCATATGGATCCATTTTAAATACCTGTTCGTAAGCTTCATAAGCATTTTGAACTTCATGAATATCTTTTTGAGGGCCTAATACTCTCTTCCCTTCAATAATATCGGTGACTTGTTCTAACGTTAAAGAATTATTTTCAATTGCTAATGAAGATTGAATAGAACGAATTCGATTTTCCTTCCGCAAATGCAATTCTCTTTTTTCAAATGATAATTGCGTTGATTTTTCAGATATTTCTTGTACCAAATTTAGTATTTTCTCTGTAATACGGTAATGGGGTGTCATCAATATGCGCTCCCTTCTTTCTATTTGTATCAGTATATCATAAATAAGCAAATTTTGAGCAGAATGTGAGCAGATTATGAGCAGATTCCTACTCAACAAAAAAGTCTGAATCTTCATAGTCCCTCCCTATCAAAATTCAGACATTTTTTGTAAACTCTTAGATTATTTCCATCTCCACTGGACAGTGGTCACTTCCGGTTACATCCGCACGAATTTTCACTTCTTGAATGCGAGAAGTTAACACTTCTGATACAACAAAATAGTCAATTCTCCATCCAATATTTCTTGCACGAGCGCCACCCATATAACTCCACCAAGTATAAGCTCCTACTGTATCCGGGTAACGAAAACGGAACGCATCTACTAAGCCGTTCTCTACAATTTGATCAAATTTTTCACGCTCTTCTTTTGTAAATCCTGCATTTTTTGTATTTGTTTTTGGATTTGCCAAATCAATTTCCTTATGTGCTACATTTAAGTCTCCGCAGAAAATAACAGGTTTTGTTTCTTCTAACTTTTTAATAAAGGCTAAGAAATCATCTTCCCACACTTGACGATAACTTAAACGAGTTAAATCACGTTTCGCATTTGGCGTATAAACTGTCACTAAATAATAATCTGCATACTCTGCTGTAATAACACGTCCTTCTTGATCATGTTCTTCAATTCCTAATCCATATTGAACAGAAATCGGTTCTTCCTTTGTAAAAATAGCTGTACCAGAATATCCTTTTTTTACTGCTGAATTCCAATAGGCATGATATCCTTCAAATTCCATTCCTAAATCTACTTGTTCAGGCTGTGCTTTTGTTTCTTGTAAACATAAAATATCTGGTTGAGCTTCTAATACATATTCTTGTAAAGCTCCTTTATTTAAAACAGAACGAATTCCATTCACATTCCATGTTGTTAATTTCATACTTCTTCCTCCACATTCATTTTGTTCTATCATAACAATTTTATAAAACGATGACTAGCAAAAAGATACCGACCTCCAACGGTTAGATGTTTAGTCTAACTTTTTGGGGTCGGTATTTCAGAAATACTTTTTCTCTAAATATCCGCATCATTCGGCAAGCAAATATAAAAGCTAATCACTTCTCCGATGGATTCAGCTAACATTCTTCCGCCATGACTTCGAACAATATTATCCGCAATGGCTAAACCTAAGCCTGTTCCACCTGTTTCTTTCGAACGAGAGCCTTCTGCACGATAAAAACGGCTAAATAAATGCTCCAATACTTCTTTTGAGATAGGTTCTCCAATATTACGAACAGCAATGGTTACAATGTCTTTTTGTTCCAGCACTTCTATCGTAATTTTCGTATTTTCACGACCGTATTTAATGGCATTCGACAGTAAATTATGAATCGCTCGTACCATCTTTTCGGCATCCATTTCTAGCACCATTTTTTTCTTTGGTGGAATCACTTCAATTGTCATTTGACGTTTTTGTGCTTCTAATTCAAAATCGGCTGCTACTTGTTCTAAGAAATTTGCTACTGGAATATCATTCAATCGCAATGGTGCTCCATTTGGACTTGTCGTTGTATATTCGAATAAATCATCTACTAATGCCTTCATTTGTTGCGCTTTATGATACGCAATTTCTGCATAACGCTTTGTTTCTTCTGGTGTTTTCGGCTTTCCGTTAATGACTAATCCTAAATACCCAATAATAGACGTTAAAGGGGTACGAATATCATGAGAAACATTTGTAATCAATTCATCTTTTGATTTTTCAATCATCCGTTCATCTTCCATGGCGCTTACAGTCGAATCTACTAAACGGTTAATACTCGTCACGACTTTTCCCATATCTCCTGCTAATTGGAAAGGAATTCTTCGATCATAATCTCCTTGCGCAATTAAATGTAATTCCTCTAAAACATGAGACAATTGCATTTGATGATAACGTCGAATTAAACGCCAATAAGTAAATCCAATCGCAAAAATAATCGAACTAATGGAAAAAATGGTTTTATACAAGCGGACTTCACTAGGAGCTACATTCCATGCTTGACGAATGGAACGACTTCCATCAACAAAATATCCAGGAGCATCTAACATTTGATTCAACAATACTAAAGCTCCTAAATACAAGACGAAGACAATACATAGCGTAATAATTCCTTCTAAAAATAATTCACTAATTTCCCGGGCTGTTAATTTCAATAGGGCAGCAGGTTTTTCCTCTCTAGCTGCCTTTTTTTGAAAAAATCTCCTATTTACTTTCAATTTTATAGCCAACTCCCCATACGGTTTCAATAACTTTATCTCCACCTGTTGCTTCAGCAATCTTGTCACGTAAATGACTGACGTGAACCATTACGGTTTTAGTAGAGACAATACTTTCTTGTTGCCATACTGTTTCAAAAATTTCATCTGCACTAAACACTTTATTTGGGTGACTTGCTAGTAGGAATAGAATTCCAAACTCTAACACGGTTAATTGAATTTCTAAGCCATCTAATGTAGTTACTTGATGAGAAGCTTTATTAATTAATAATGGTCCAATCGTGATTTCTTCAGCACTCTCACTTTCTTTTGTTAAAGCTGAAGTTCGACGTAATAATGATTTTACACGTGCAATGACTTCTAATGGGTTAAAAGGTTTCGTTACATAATCATCTGCTCCATTTGTTAATCCTTGAATTTTATCAATATCGGTTGATTTGGCACTTAATAATAAAATCGGCAAAGTATCATTCGTTTTACGAATTTCATGCACAACAGAAATTCCATCTAATCGTGGCATCATAATATCTAAAATTACCATATCAATATCTGAATAAGCTTGAAGTTTTTCCAATGCTTGTTTTCCATCATATGCTTTTACAATTTCAAATTTTTCATTTCTTAAATAAATGGATAATAATTCAACAATCTCGCGATCGTCATCTACGACTAAAATTTTCATAAAAATCCCTCTTTTCGTATTATTTTCAACTTTATCCTACTCAATCTCTAAGAAAAACTCCACCATTTCATTAAAATCTTGAAAATTCTTTAATAATTTGGCAAAAAAATCGCTTCTGTATGCCTGAATACACGTTTTTTTGCTATAATATAAGTGTATTCCTAATTTATTGGAAAGGATTTTTTATGATACAAACACCTATTACAAATCAACAAGTTCAATTACTAGAAACGATTGTCACTTCATCAGAACAAATGCAAGATTATTTTGTTCCATTTGCAGTGGATGAATCCATCTTACATCATCTCGTGCAATTTCCATCGGAAATTTTTCTACATTTTTGGGAAATGGAAGATACAGTGATTTTAGGAATGACAGACACTAAAACACCCTATTTAGAAGAGGGTATTGCTTTATTAAAACAACGAAACTACACACCAGTTGTTCGTCATGCTGGAGGCTTAGCCGTTGTTAGTAACTCAGGCGTTTTAAATATTAGTTTATTATTTTCTAGACAAAATGCAACGATTACTCAAGTCTATGAATGGATGCAAGAACTCATCACACGTGCCTTTCCAGAAGCCATTGGAGAAAAAGAAATCCTAGCCTTTGAAGTGAGCGATTCCTATTGTCCAGGAGACTATGATTTAAGTATCCAAGGGAAGAAATTCGCTGGAATTGCGCAAAGACGTTTCAAAAATTCGATTTGTGTCTCTATTTATCTTAGCATTAATGGAAATCAAGAAGAGCGAGGAAGCTTAATCCATGATTTTTATGAAGAAAGTATTAAGGGAGAAGAAACTCGTTGGCATTATCCAACTATCAATGCAGATAGTATGGCAAATGTATCGCAATTATTAGACTTAACACTAACAGTTCAAGAAGTGAAAGAACGTATTTTAACCGCTCTATTAGATGGGAAATGCGAATTATTAGAATCAGAAATTAATTTTACAACTGAAGCAAGTTACCAAAAAGCCATGGATCGTTTAAACCTTCGAAAAGTTTAACATTAAATCCAGACAATATAAGGAGGAAAAGATTGATGTATATTGAAGAACTATCCCGTGAAAAAGTATTACGTGACCCTGTTCATGATTACATTCACATTCAACACCGTGTGATTTTAGACTTAATTAATAGCCGAGAAATGCAACGATTACGCCGAATTAAACAAACTGGTGCCTCTATGTTCACCTTCCATACGGCTGAACATTCTCGCTTTTCTCATTCATTAGGCGTCTATGAAATTGCCAGAAGAATTTGTGACAAATTTGTTCGTAACTACCCTTCTACAACCCCAGAAGATGGATTATGGGATGACTCTAATCGCCTTGTTGTCCTATGTGCCGCTCTATTACATGATATCGGGCATGGCCCTTATTCTCATGCTTTTGAGAAAATTTTCGATACAAACCATGAACAAATTACGATTGATATTATTTTGTCACCAGACACAGAAGTGAATAAAATTTTAAAAACAGTCTCTCCTACTTTCCCAGAAGAAGTAGCCAGTGTTATTCAAAAGAAACATCCTAATCCACAAGTCGTTCAATTAATTTCTAGTCAAATTGATGCTGACCGTATGGATTACTTACTACGAGATGCTTATTTCACAGGGGTAAACTATGGAACCTTTGATTTAACTCGTATTTTACGTGTAATTCGTCCTTATAAAGGTGGGATTGCCTTTAACTTCTCAGGAATGCATGCCGTAGAAGATTATGTCGTTAGCCGTTATCAAATGTATATGCAAGTTTATTTCCATCCAGTATCAAGAGGTATGGAAGTGGTATTAAATCACTTATTAAAACGTGCTACTGAATGTTATCATTCAACGACTCATCCATTAAAATATACCGCCTCTTTCTTAAAACCATTTTTTGAAAAAAATTGGACATTAGAAGATTACCTTCGTCTAGATGACAGTGTATTAAACACTTATTTTGCTCATTGGCAAATTGAAGATGATGCGATTTTAAGTGATTTAGCTGATCGTTTTATTAATCGTAGACCGTTTAAATCCGTGCCATTTAATCATGTCAATGACATGGCAACGATTGAACGGATGAAAGAACTTGTACAAAATGTTGGTTATAATACGGAGTATTATACTGCGATTAATAATAGTTATGATTTACCTTATGATTTCTATCGTCCAGATTCAGTAAAACCAAGAACGCAAATTGAATTAATGGAACGAAACGGAAATATGGTCGAATTATCTCTTGTCAGCTCGATTGTATCTGCAATTTCAGGAAGAGTCCGTGGAGATGAACGCTTATACTTCCCTAGAGAAATGTTTGCAGAAGGAACATCCGAATTATTTAGCGAAGATTATCAAGAATTCCAAGCATTAGCTTCAAAACTTGATGTCTACTCAAATCAAATGAAATAATCATACAAAGACTTTTCTAGACTAGCGAACTAAACTTAGAATTCAGCTACAAAGGAAAGTCTTTTGTGCTTTTTCATTCAGTTGTGAAATATGATATAATAATATTGATACAGAAAAAAGGAGACTAACTATGATTAAATTAATTGCCATTGATATCGATGGAACTTTGATTAACTCAAAACACGAAATTACTCCTCGTGTTCATGCAGCATTAACAAAAGCAAAAGAACAAGGCGTCTATGTTGTTCTTTGTACAGGACGACCACTTCCAGGTGTTCAAGGATATTTAAAAGAACTAAACTTAATTAATGATCGTGATTTTGTCATTACTTACAACGGTTCACTTGTTCAAAAAACAGGAACAGGAGAAAGTTTAGTACGCTTTGGAATGACAATGGATGATTTAAAACAAATGGATGATTATCATCAACAATACGGCGTTCACTACCACGCAATTGATGAAAATAATATTTATGTTACTACTCCAGATATTGGAAAATATTCATATATGGAACGAGACCTTGTTGGTATGCCAATTGTACAACAACCACTGGATCAATTTGATCCAAATGCTACTTTTTCAAAAATGATGTTCGTAGATGAACCAGAAATTTTAGAAAATCTTATTCCAAATTTAAGTGACGAATTTAAAGAAAACCATAATATCGTTCGTAGTATGCCTGTTTACTTAGAAGTCCTACACCCTCAAGCAAGTAAAGGACACGCTGTCGCTAAACTAGCAGAACTATTAGGACTAGATGCTAGCAAAGTCATGTGTATCGGCGACCAAGGAAACGATAGAGATATGATTGAATATGCTGGAATGGGTGTTGCAATGGGAAATGCGATTGATGAAATTAAAGCACTCGCAAACTTCATTACAACAACCTGTGATGAAGATGGCGTTGCAGTAGCTGTAGAAACTCATGTATTAAATACAGAGAACTAATTCCAAGACGAAGAAAAATAAAATGAAAACCCAAAGGAGATTTTTCACTCCTTTGGGTTTTCTACTTTTACAACAACATAACGAAATAATTCACTAAATCCGATAATTTAATAAGATTTTAGAAAGAAATATCTAATTTTAACGAATATTCGTCTTTTTTTTAGTTGTAATTTTCGTAATTTTCTGTATAATAGTTTTACTGGAGCAATCTTCAGCCAAAGCTGTCTTACAAGCTTTGATTCAAATTAAAGGAGGCTAAGCGATGAAATTAAAGAGAAGCGAACGTTTAATCGATATGACACAACGATTACTCGATAATCCTCATACATTGATTTCATTAACAACTTTTACAGATTTATATCAATCTGCAAAGTCTTCCATCAGTGAAGATATTGCCATTATTAAACGCACCTTTGAAATTCAAGGAATTGGTATTGTTAATACACTTCCTGGAGCTGCAGGAGGCGTGATTTTCACTCCAAAAATTAAAAAAGAACAAGCATTAGAAGCAGCACAAAAAATTTGTGACCAGATGAATGACTCAACTCGTCTACTTCCTGGTGGATATATTTACTTATCTGATTTACTAGGAAAACCGGATGTTCTTCATCACTTAGGAAAAATGATTGCTTCTGCCTATGAAGATAAGAAAGTTGATGTCATTATGACTGTAGCAACAAAAGGTGTTCCAATTGCTCAAACAGTTGCCAATTATTTAAATGTGCCATTTGTTATCGTCCGCCGTGATTCTAAAATTACAGAGGGAGCCACTGTCAGCATTAATTACGTATCTGGTTCTTCTTCTCGTGTTGAAAAAATGGAATTATCTAAACGAACACTTCCAAGTGGATCGAATGTACTCATTGTCGATGACTTCTTAAAAGCTGGTGGTACCATCAATGGGATGAGAAGTCTGATCCAAGAATTCGATTCTCAAGCAGTAGGTGCTGTCGTTTTCTGTGAATCAGGAGTTTCAGGACATCAATTAGAAGACTATTCTTCTATTATTCGTATCACAGAAATCAATACCGAAAATCAACATATCAAAGCCGAACTCGGCAACTTCTTCGATACACATACATTTTTAGAAGAAAAACATTAATGAACCATTAATACAAAATAACAGAAAAAAACTTTCCTTGAATAGCAAGGTCGCCAGCAGCCTCGCTTTGCGAGTCTCATGGCTAAAATTCGAGCCTCGGTCTCGAATTCTCCCTGTAAAATAAGCCACCAAAGTGGCTCATTTTACTATTGCTATTAAGAAAAGTTTTTTCTGTTATTTTTTCTTTACGTCGTTAAACGGACTAAACCCATTCACCATTTTCATTCAATTGATATCCATCAACGACAGTTTTTTTCCCATCTTACCATTTGATAGAACATAATACCATTTACCATTTGATTGAATCCATTGATTTCTAGCATAAGATCCATCTTCATTTAAGTAATACCAGCTATTATATGATGAATCAAAAATCCATTCATTTTCTACCATCATTTTATCTGCTTTAATACAGTATGATCCAACCCATTGTTTACTTACAGCTTTTCCATCATTATCTACATAGTACCAATGATTACCTTTTTTCTCCCATTTATTACGAGAGACTACTTCTTTCGTTGTTTCTTCGTTTTCATTAATAGCTTGAACTAGTTTTAATATTATTACTTCACAAAATTAAAAAAACGTTTTTATCTAACAAAAATAAAAAGAAAAACTTCCTTTGAATAGCAGCAGTAAAATAAGCCACTTTGGCTTATTTTACAAGGGGAAAATTCGAGACCAAGGCTCGAATTTTAGCCATGAGACTCGCTTTGGCGAGGCTGCTGGCGACCTTGCTATTCAAGGAAGTTTTTCTGTTATTTTTGCTTACGTTATTACATTATTAGATTTTAAGACTGAAACACCATCGAAAACAACATCATCCATACGGGTAAAATCACGATATAGAGTAAAGTCGTAATCGTAACAGCTGATGTCGCAAAATCAACATCAGCATTTTCCTCCGTTGCTAATAATGGCATAATGACCAATGTCGGAATCGTTGATTGAAGAAAGAACGTTTCTTGTAATTTCATTGGTAATTCGACGGAAAACAACTGCATCATTCCCACTTGAACAGTTAACAGAATTGCCGGAAACAATACAAAACGCCCTAAAATCGATAAAGTCATATCTCGATTGAACGTCAATGAACGAAGCCCCACTTGTGCTAAATGAATTCCAATATACATCAAAGATAATGGCGTTACTAAATTACCAATATAAATAAGCGATTGATTCAAAAATGTTGGAATCGTTCCTCCAAACCATACCCAAATCATACTGCCTAAAAAAGCGATTAAAGGTGGTGAAAAAATCCGACTCCATTGAATTCCTTTTCCAACATGTTGCTGATTATAATAAGCAAATAAATACGACCCCACTGTAAACGTCGATAAAGTATTCACTACATAATATACTAAAAAATAAGGCATAGCCTCTTCACCAAATAAAGATAAATTCAAAGGCATTCCCATAAAAATCGTATTCGCATTAACAATCGTATTCATTACCGTCGCCTTACGTTCATTAGGAATACGAAATACTTGAACAATGATCCATGCAAGAAGATATCCAATAATAACACTCAACAGTGGAATTCCTAAACTTCCAACAAATTCAATCATTTTTTCCTTTGAAATAAATCTTAAAACAGAAATCATAATAGAAGCGGGTAACGCAATTTTAATAATAAGAGAAGCAATACTTGCTGAAAAATTTTTATCAAACCAGCCCTTTATTTGTAATACATATCCTAAACTAATCATGATGACAATTGTTGCCATACTTGAAAAGATTTGACCTAACATTTTAATCCTCCAATTACTTAGTACAGTCACTATACTCTGCTTTTCCTTTACCTGTCAACATTTCATAAAATATTAAAAATCTCGAAAAATCTGCTAGACAAACTTTCCGAGACTTCATCTTTATTTCTTGAATTGATTTTTAATCATTGTTCCAAATAAACTAACGACTAAAATTATTAAGAATACACAAGTAATTGTGGCACCTGGTGGTGTATCAAATTCATAAGACATACTTAACCCAGTAAAAATACCAAAAATACTAATTAAAATACCTGATACAATCACTCCTGTAAAACTTTTCGTCAAACGAATCGCAATCGAAGCTGGTAACACAATTACCGCTGAAACCAATAAAGCTCCAGCAATTGGCATCATCACTGAAATAACTACACCCGTAATAATCGTGAAAACTTGTGTCATCAAACGAACAGGTAATCCTGCCGTATAAGCAGTATCTTCATCAAATGATAAAACATATAATGGTCGTCTAAAAATCAAATATAACACGACTACAATAACTGCTAAAGCAATCATCAATCCCATTTGTTGTTGTGTAATCGTTACGATGGAACCAAATAAAAATTGATCCACACTAATCGTTGAACGACCTTTTTGGAAATTCATTAAAATTAAGGCAATCGCCATTCCGCCAGACATTAATATCGCAACGGTCACTTCTGAATACCCTTTAAAATATTTTCCAATTACTTCTAACACAATGGCTGCTAATACTACTACTACTAATGTCATAAAGGTAGGATTATAGCCTAATAATAAGCCTAGAGAAACACCCACTAAGGAAACATGAGATAAGGTATCTGCCAATAATGACTGTCTTCTTAAAATTAAAAATAATCCCAAAATTGGCGTAATCATCGCCATTGCTAATCCTGTGATGAATGCTCTTTGCATGAAACCATAGAAAAACATCTCCATGGAGAATCCTCCTTTCTCATCAAATGAATATGTTTATCCACATAATGCTCCAAATCTTCTTCCTCATGCGTCACCATTAAAATCGCTTTTCCATGATGTGCACAACT
The DNA here is from genome assembly GCA_963515985.1 of uncultured Granulicatella sp. Lineage (GTDB taxonomy): Bacteria > Bacillota > Bacilli > Lactobacillales > Aerococcaceae > Granulicatella. The sequence goes on along the minus strand of CAUQAL010000021.1, from coordinate 6,184 downwards.
ATGATGTAAAAGATGGTAGAAACGTTCTCTACTTGTTTTATCCATTCCTGCTGTTGGTTCATCTAAAACAAATAAGTCTGGATCTGTTGCAAAAATACGCGCTAAACAGATTCTTTGCTTTTGACCACCCGATAACTCACCAATACGTTTATGACGTTCATCCCACATGCCAACAGATTTTAAGGCTCTTTCAATATGTTCATGGTCTTCTTTATCTAATCGTTGGAACCAACGACCTTGTTGGTAACGACCTGAAGCAACTAATTCATAAACGGTTGAAGGAAATCCCACATTAAAAGAAGAAATTTGTTGTGGAGCATATCCAATGGATAATGTTTCTCCTTTTGTATTAACGGTTGCAATTGTTGCTTTTCCTTGTTTTGGAGTTAATAATCCTAAAATATTTTTTAATAAAGTGGATTTTGCTGCACCATTTTCGCCTGTTAAAATAACAAACTCTCCCGGTTCAACGGTGAAACTAATGTTTTCTAAAACGGGCTCATTATCATACGAAAATGATAAATTCTCAACTGAAACGTAACTCATACTAACTCCTTCCTTTTCTAAATCGTAGTAATTCTTTTTTATGTACGTTTGTTAGGATAGCATATTTTAGTACGAATAAGCAAGAATTTACGATAATATTCATGAAATTTATAAACAAAAAAGCAGGCAATGACAATTGCCCACTTTTAATCGATTATTTTAAAGTTGCTAAATGATCTTTTAAGCGTTTGATAACTTTTTGTTCATAATCTGTACGAACTGTTTGAGAAATTTCTGTTTTTGAAAATGGTAAAGTACCTTCTTTTTCTAAATAAGAATCTTCTATTTGAATAAAGTGACCTGAAGCTCCTAATCCTACTCCAAAATATGCATCTTTATATTCTTTTCCAAAATTAACACCTGCAATACTTTGCGCATGGTCATATTCAATTCCATTGAATAAGAATAATAAGATGGCTTCTCTTAATTCAGCACGAATAGTAAAGTAATCTTGATTTTGGAAATCTGTACTAGTAGCATTTTCATAATATTGGCTACCATTTAATTTTGAATGATCCTTAGAAGTTAGTATTCCATATTGTGCTACTACTTTATTAATAGCATGCGCATCATGCCCTCTTCCATCTGCAATAAATCTTCCATCATTAATGTATTCTTTAGCAATTTGCTCTGCAATAGTAACCATTGTTTCTGTTACTTTTACTGGCGAATAATTCATTTGTTTTCTGACTGAATTAATTAACGAAGCAGCATACAGGTTTAGCGATTGTTTCATATCTTCTGGCATTGAACGAAGATTATATTTTGCCAACAAGGTATTAGAAATAGCTCCTATTTCTTTTTGATTTTGTTTTAATAATGATTTACTGACAGTATTTAAAGCCGATACATTCTCTTGATTTTTACCTTGAGCAGTCGAACCATATTGATTCAAACGTTTTGCATATTCTTCATTAATTGAAATTGAATCCTCTAATTCTAACCATTGAATCGCTTTTTCTAGTGCTTTCTTTTCTTCTTGTTGACGTTGAGATTGAACTGTACCATCTAATTCTCTTTTTAATTGATCTACTTTAGATTCACGCATTTTACCATCTGATTCTAAATAGTATCCATCTACTTCTTGGTCATAAGCATACGTTCCATCTGATTTTAGATAATACCAAGCTACATAATTTTTATCATAAATCCATTCTAATGTAGCCATTTTCCCATTTGATTTTAAATAGTAAGAACCTACCCACTCATCATGAGCATAAGATCCATCACCTTTTAAATAGTACCAAGCATTTTCAAAAGAATTTTGTACCCATTCTGAAACAGCCATTTTTCCATCAGCTTTTAAATAATAGTCTTTTTGCCATTCAGAACGAGCGTAAGCTCCATTTCCTTTTAAATAGTACCAAGCTTTGTAATTTTTATCATAAATCCATTCTGCAATCGCCATTTTCCCATTAGAATTTATATAATAATTCCCTTGCCATGTAGAATAAGCATAAGAACCATCACTTTGTAAATAATACCAACCTTGATAATCAGCATCATAAATCCATTCTTTTTCAGCCATTTTTCCATCGGCTTTTAAATAATAGTCCCCTTGCCATTGTTTAGTCACTGGCTTTTGATTTTGATAAAAATACCATGAACCATTTTCTTTAATCCAACCTTGTTTTGAAGTTTCTTCTGCATGAACTGCAGCAAGACTTGTTAAAGTAACCGTTGCTAGTAATGAAATAATTGTTTTTTTATTCATAAAGTGCCTCCTTTATTCCTTACTGTTTATTGTACCGAATCTTGTATAAAAATCAACTAATAGTCTATAAAAAGAAACTCCACTATCAGGCACAACTCTGATAGTGGAGAAAAAGGGAAAACACACCAAAATGATGGCAACAAATGGGTGTTTTACTTCAATTCGAAAGCACATGTTTCCTGTTAACAGAAACAATCCTTTAAAACTATATAAAAAGCCCCTTTCGTTATTAAAAACAAAAGGGGAATCATTGCATAATCATAGATTAGAATAAAATACTAGTTTAAAAACTGTAAGTTACCCTTCTTCTATACTTGATCGTCATTTTCCTTCGCTGGCATTATCCAGAACAGGTTCAATGGGTATGATCTCAGCCTTTCGGCACCCCAAATGCTTCTCTATTGAATTGAGTTCAGTATAACATGTTTCCAATGAGAAGAAAAGAAAACATTACTTTTTATTAACGAATATGATGGTCATAAGCAAAAATTACTAATTGCGTACGATCTCTCAAAGCTAATTTTGATAAAATTGTACTAATATTATTTTTAACCGTTCCTTCAGATAAAAATAATGCTTCTGAAATTTCTTTATTATTTAACCCTTGAGATACTAGTCGAATCAATTCAATCTCTCTTTCTGTTAAACCGAAGGAAGAAATATCTGTTTTTTCCGTAGAAGAAGCTGGTGCTTTTGGTTGCATCACTAACTTCTCGGAAACTGTTGCATCCATCACTACTTTTCCAGATAAAGCAACTTTAATCCCATCATAGATAGCTTCATAACTACTATCCTTTAATAAATAACCTGAAGCTCCATATTGCATCGCTTCTACTATATATTCCGTATCTTGAAAGGTTGTCACCATTACAATCTTCACTTCTGGATAAGCTTCTTTGATCAGTTTAGTTCCTTCAATTCCCGTACTTACTGGCATACGAATATCCATTAATACAACATCTGGAACTTCTTTTTTACAACATTCAAATGCTTCTCTTCCATTTCCAGCTTGATGAATCACTTCAATATCTGGATAAGTTTCTAACATAATTTTTAAACCAGATCGAATTAATTGTTCATCATCTACTAACATCACTTTAATTTTTTCAGACATTAGATTCTCCTTTCAATTTCATTTGCACTGTAAACCCTTGTTCAGTATTTTTGATTTCTAATTGCGCCTGTAGTTCATGCAGTCGCTCTTCTAACGCTTTTAATCCACCTTCTAGTGAAATAGCTGAAGATCCTACTCCATTATCCATAATTGTTACAATGAGTTCATTTGTAGAATACATCATTAATAGCGTGATTTTAGTTGCTTTTCCATGACGAATCGCATTTGTCGTTGCTTCCTGCACTCCTCTAAAAATGGTTAATTCTTGCTCTTTAGTAAGTTGAATCGTTGGCTTATTTTGTCGAAATACAAATTCCACTCCACTATGTTGTTTTGTTTCATAAATAAACTCTTCTAAAGCTACATTTAGTTGTTGTTTCGTTAGTTGTTCTGGTTTTAAATCATGAACTACAGTACGTACTTCTTGCAATCCTTTAACTGCAAATTCTCTTAATTGTGCGCTCATTTGAGAAACTTGAGGATTATTTTCTTCACTTAATTTACTAATCGCTCCTAGTTGAATAATAATCGTTGAAAGACTATGTCCAACTGAATCATGAATTTCTCTTGATATACGATTTCTCTCTTGTAAAGTATATAATTCCTTCATCGTTCCCATTGTATATTGCGCTTGTTGCAATTCTTTTTTCTGCTCAAACAATTGATTTTCTTGATCTTTTAATAAATTTTCTTGTTCATTTAATTTTAAAACAAGATGTGCACCATAATAAAATAATACATTTCCAAAAATCATTACTGGAATTGACCACCATTGTTGTTGCTTTATTCCTAATACAATAACTACTAGAGTAATCATCCCTTGAAGTATAATGGCATGTAAAGATGAAAATCGAAAACTAATCTCAAAACATAATAAAAGCATTAAGCTAATAAAAATATTTCCTGTAAAATAACAAAATGTTAAAACTGCGATACCTTGAGCTAAAATTGCCCAAGGATATTGAATCGAATAGTAATCTAATTGAGCTACAACAAGAATAACAAGAAATAATAGCAAGTGATAAGCATTCACTGGATGATATAATGCCCAATCTACAAGAGCTGTCATTAATAAGCCATAGCGAATTAAAAATTTTAGTTGATTTTCTTGAATCATTTTCATGATAGGAATCCTCTAGCAACTAAAAAAATCATCGCAACACTATTACTCACAAAATGCATTAACATAGATGCCGCAACATTATCCTCATAATAACGATACATTCCGACTAAAGGAATTGTCAAAGGTATATACATCAACGCCGCACTCCAGTCAATTCCACCACTATTGGAAATTGAATGCAGTAAAACAAAGAAGAAAATTGAAATTGCTGTTAAAATCCAAGGATTCATTTTATCTTTAAAAGCTCCAATAATCGCTTCCCTAAATACTAATTCTTCCACAATCGGTGCAACTACACAAGTTAAGATTAGCATTAATACAATAGATGTAGAACTTAATAATGATTCAATATTCGCTTGATTATCTGTCTGCTGTAATGGAACAACAAGAGCTAAAAGCATAGTTAGGACTACTCGAACTACATATCCAATCGCAATATCGCGAACAAATCTTCGTTTTACTAAATTTTCAAATCCTCTTTGAATCACTTCACGATAAGACCAGACTGCATACATAGCTGTAATCAATTGAACTAAAATATACACTTTTCTGTCCACATGTAATGTACCATCTTCAGCATGTGTTAAAAAAAATCGAGGAACAATCATTAAATTAGAAAAATAAACAAACCATAATAATACTGCCTTTTTTTTCATCCTTTACCTCCATTAATGGAAATCTTTATGTTCTAAACTATAAATTTTTTGAATTTTACCATCATGCCAAACAACACCATGTAAAGCCCCACCAAAAACAGCGCCACCGTCCATTCCAATTTTTCCATCATGTTGCCATAATTTCATATAATCTCCATCTTCATTTAATCCTTTTAATGGAGTATGACCAAAAATAATTGTTTTTCCTGTTGTATTTTTTCCAGTATGGAAAGGTTCACGAATCCAATAAAAATCTTTTGGAACAGTGTCTAACCAATGATCTAATCTTAAATCGACTCCAGCATGAACAAATAAAACATCTCCTTCATCAATATATAAAGGGCGTTCTCGTAAAAAAGAAATTAACTCAGGATACTGTTCTTTTACTAGTTCGCAATCTTTTAAAGAATCAATTTCTGTATCTACAGGACGATTTAATAGATGATTAATGGTTGTATTCCCATTGTTTCTCATATAATGGTCAAAGCGCTCTTCTGGATTATCAATCCACGCTAAAAACATCACTTCATGATTTCCCATGACATACCAAGCATTTTTTTCTTTTACATATTTCATAGCTGTTAAAACACTTTTTTTATTATTTGGTCCTCTATCAATTAAGTCTCCAAGGAAAACTAATTGTTGAGTACTTTCATCCCAATTCTTTAACATTTCATCGAGCATTTTATCTTCTCCATGAACATCTCCAATAATAAAATATGTTTTTTTCATAAAATTCTACAACTCCTCTTTAAACATACGATGATTATACCATACTACAAAGTTTCAAAAAAGCTTGTAGAATTATGTTGAAATAGTTAAACAAAAAAAGACTGGCATTTACCAGTCTCACTTAATTTTATATTTTTATGTAAGCTACTTGCCGGGATTGAACCGGCGACCTCCACCTTACCAAGGTGACGCTCTACCGACTGAGCTAAAGCAGCAAGCTACTGAATTTTGGGTAAAAAAAAAGAACTCCGCAAGTAGGACTCGAACCTACGACATCATGATTAACAGTCATGCGCTAC
>CAUQAL010000020.1:0-21670 GCA_963515985.1 uncultured Granulicatella sp. | reverse complement strand
TCATATCGAATAAGTCAGAAATATCTGCTAAAGCTTTTTCTTTAATTAATGTTTCAGGTAAAGCTTTTTTACGTCCTAATGCAAGCATTACAACATCTGGGAAATCTCCCGCTTTCATTTTTGGTGAAAGTTCGTCTTCTAGTTCTTTACTAGATTGTAATTCAACTTTAACATTTGGATTAGCTTCTTCGTAAGCTTTGATTAACTCAGGCCACATTTCTTTACCATAACCTGATTCAAGAGCTGCTAATTTAAGTGTTTTCTTTTCACCAGATTTAGTTTCTGCAGGTTTGTCAGTAGTTGTTGTTTTATTATTACAAGCTACTAATCCAACAGTCGCTAATAACGCTGCACTTGATAACATTAATTTCTTTTTCATAAATATTCCTCCTGTTTTCCCGAAAACTTATCATTTTCGAAAGGTTATTCTTTTTTTACCTCGACATCATAATACTATTTATAAAACGTTTACACAACTGTTTTATTGCTATGTTTTATAACAATATTGTTTTATCTAGAAGAAAAATAGGAAAGAATCTGATTATGTTATAAATCGAATTCTTTCCTATAAATCTTTTATATTTTATCTATATACTTTGTATTCAATTGGTAAAAAAATCATTTTTTTAAATGCTTACCACTCTTTCGGACTCCATAATTGTCCATCCAATTGTGCCTTATAATGATCCACTCGCTGTTGTTGTTCCAACAATAATTGTTTACAAGCTTCTAAAAAAGCTCTTTCTTTATAATCTTGACATTCTTCTTGCCAAGTAGCAATTTGTTCTTCCATCCATTTAGAATCCATCTGCTTCATTCCCCATTTCTGAAAGCATCATCACTAATTCTTCTCTTTCTTGTTTCAATTCTACAATCCACTCTCTTGCTTGTTGCGTATGAGTTTTTTCATAGTTTACCAGCCTCTCCAACAGCCATTGTTCTTTTTCACTAAAATAATGCGAACCATTTTCTAAATAGTACAGATAATCCACTAATAATTGTTGTTTTTGAGTTTCTGTTAAATACTGAAATTGATAAATGACAAATGGTGTTTGATAGTTCCATCCTAATTGATTGGCTAACGCTTGATAAGGTCTCAGTAACTCTTCGATTCCAAATCCTACTGAACCACCCGCTGCATATCGATCTTTCTTGGCACCTACTGTAACTACAATTCCCAGTTCTTTCTTTTTCCCTTTTTGTGATAAATTCAACGTCAATACTTCATCCATCCATTGCTTCATCACACTTGGACATTGATACCAATAAAATGGAAATTGAAAAATAATTCTGTCTGCTTCTTGAAGACAAGCTCGTTCTATTCTCTTATCAAAATGATTATTTTCTTGTTCTGCTAAAATTGATTCTAAATGACGAATTTGAATCAGTTCTTCTCCTTTAATGGCCGCTAGTAAAAATTGCTGGGAAGAGGATTGAGTTACATCAGGATGACTGATAATAATTAATGTTTTAGTCATTAAATATACCCTTTCTTATATTGATTTAGTAAAGCTTGACTATTTTCTACAAAATAAGAAATCGCATATTGTAACGCTGCATCATCTACTACAAAAGATGGATGATGCCATTCATAAGGGCAACCTGTTCCGATAAAGGCAAAACATCCTGGAATATATTCCATATAATTCGCAAAATCTTCTGCTCCCAATGTTAATTCAGGAGTCACAACTGTCGCAAATTGTTCCGATGTTTCTTTTACAATGTTAGTCACTTCTTCATCATTATCTACTACTGGAGGTGTCATAATCCATTCCATATGTGCTTCTTGTCCGTAAACAGCAGCCATTTGATGTACCATATGATCCATTAAACTGCGAATTTTTTCCTGATCTTTTTTATAAAAAGTACGAATCGTCCCTTCAAAGAAAACACGCTCTGGAATGACATTCCACGTATTTCCCCCTTCAATATGAGAAATACTTAATACGGCAGGTGATAATGGTGATACATGACGACTGACAATTGCTTGTAAATTCGTAATGATTTGACAGGCCGTAACAATGGGATCATTTCCATTATGTGGAGCTGCTGCATGAGTGCCTACACCTTTTAATTCCACAGAAAATTGTCCCACAGCTGCCATTAGTGGCCCAGATTTAATCCCAATTGTTCCAACTGGTAATTCAGGCTTATTATGGAAACCAATAATTGCATTGACTCCCTCTAATACACCTTCAGCAATTAAAGCTCGAGCACCTCGATTCATTTCTTCTGCTGGTTGGAAAATAAATCGAATTTTCCCGTTTAAGCTTTCTTCTTTTTCTTTTAAAATTTTCGCAGCCATTAATAAACTAGCTGTATGAAAATCATGCCCACAAGCATGCATCACTCCATCATTCTCTGAACGATAGTCTAAATCTGTTTGTTCATGAATCGGTAATGCGTCCATATCTGCTCGAAGCGCAATAACGGGACCTTCTTTTTTACCAATCTCAGCAACAACACCTGTTGGTGTTTTTAAAGAACGATAAGAAATCCCCCATTCTGTTAATTTTTCTTGAATATATGCAGTTGTTTTAAATTCTTGTTCGGATAATTCTGGATAACGGTGTAATGTCCGTCTCATTTTCACCGCTTCTTGAATCCATTCTTCTTTCATAACAATCACCTCTTGAAAATTACTTATTTTCATTTTACTACAAACAAAGTAAAAAAACATGAGGGAAATCCTAAAGCTTCCTCATGTTTACAATAAATACTACGGGAATAGAAATGGATTGTGTCTGATCTAGCGGTGGACAAAGTCTTAAACGCACTCTCAAATTCCTCCGTCAGGAAAAGAATAGACTTCTTACCGTAGCACGAGCTTCGCTTTAGCGAAGCTGCTGTCCATAGCTACTGTACAGGAAGTCTAATTTTAACCGCACTCTCATATTCTTCCGTTAGGAAAAGAATAGACTTTTCGAAGTAGCGAATGTACTAGAAGCCAACAATTGGCTTCTAGTACTGGAAAATTCGAGACCTTAGGCTCGAATTTTAGCCAAGAGACCCGTAGGGGCTACTGGCGTCCAACGCTACATCAGACAAAGTCTAATTCTTTTCCACTTGTAGGCGGTACATCTGCGCGTACATTCCGTCTTGTTCGACTAATTCAGCATGATTCCCCTGTTCAACAATCTCACCCTTATCCAACACTAAAATCTTATCCGCATGAACAATCGTAGATAAACGATGCGCAATCATAACTGTTGTACGACCCTTCGACAGAACTTCCATCGCCTGCTGAATCATCCCTTCCGTTTGCGTATCCACATGAGAAGTTGCCTCATCCAACACTAAAATCGTTGGATTAAACGCTAACGCTCGCGCAAAAGAAATTAACTGACGTTCACCAGACGAATACTCCGACCCTTTATCTTGAATTGAGATATCCAATCCTTCTTCAGAACGCTCTAAAATATGCTGACCACCCACTTGAATCAACGCATTTTCCATCATTTCAGTGGTAATTGCTGAATTCTCCATCCCAATATTACTTCCTAAAGTCCCAGCAAATAAGTACGGATCTTGAAGTACAATCCCCATCTTCTCACGTACTTTACGCTGATTCGATAATGTAATATTTTGATGATCAATCCAAATTTCTCCATCCGTCGGGTCATAAAATCTAAATAACAAATTCATAATCGTCGATTTCCCGGAACCCGTATGCCCTACAAAAGCTACTGTTTCACCCGCTTCAATCGTGAAGGAAATATTTTTTAAAACAGGAGTTTTTCCATCATAAGAGAAAGATACATTTTTAAATTCTACTTTCCCATCTTCCATGACAAAATCAGCATCTCCTGATTTCTCGATTGGTGTTTCCATTAATTCAATCACTCGGCCACCTGCTGCAAACGCATGTTGCAATCCCGTAAAAATTTGTACTAAATTTTCAATTGGATCATATAGACGATTAATATAGTCCACAATCGCATAAATAAATCCAGCCGTTAATCCTAATGTTCCTCCTAAATAATTCACACTTAAATATAAAACAGCAAACATTAAAGTAACATTTCTTAGAAAACCGACGACACTCCAAGCTAAGAAAGATTCTATCTTTAATTCTTCAAGACCAATTCCTTTCCACTCTTGAACAATTTCTTCATACTCTTCATTCACTAGTTTCTCCTGTTGAAACACTTGAATAATGGACATACCTTGAATAATTTCATTTAATTTTCCATTCATATTACTAAAGCTCTCACGTAATGGACCTGTAAAAGCTCCTGCCTTTTTACTAAATACCACTTGCCATAAAAGAATAGCTGGAATAACTAATAATAAAGCAGCTCCTAATCGAATATTAAGAGAAAAAATGACGACATAAATGCCAACAATAATGATAATACTATTTAAAACATTGGCAGTTGCGGCAACAAAGAAGTTTTGACGAACAACTTCCGTATCATTCGTGATTTTTGACACAACTTTCCCTGCTGGTAAGGAATCAAAATAACGAATCGGTAAATGTTGAATTTTATCAAATAATTCATCTCTTAAACGTTTTGTTAAACGATTCGACATCACACTTAAGATAAAGCGTCCAAAATAAGCCGATAACGCTGAAATGAGCAATAAGCCAAAATAGACTGAAGCAAATTGAGTAATCTGCCCCCAATTAATGACACCTGAATTTTCTGATGGTGTAATCACCAAATCAATAAATTGTTTTGCAACAATCGGAGCATAAACTCCTGAAGCTGAAGCGAGTAATAATAAAATAAATCCAATGAAAAAGGAACGTTTTTCATAACGAATATAGCTTAATAACCAAAAAATTGTTTTTAGCATTCTTCACCCACCTCTCCTTCTCCTAATTCTTGTTTCAAGTATTGTTCATAATACCAACCTTTTTGTTCCAGTAACTCTTCATGAGTTCCCCTTGCAACAATCTGACCCTCTTCAAATACTAAAATACAGTCTGCATGTCGAATTGCAGATAATCGATGTGCTGTGATAATATTTGTTTGATCAAGTCTTTCTGATTTTAGATGATCCACAATTTGGTTTTCTGTTTTAGCATCAACAGCTGATAGAGCATCATCAAGTAATAAAATTTCAGAATTTCTCAGTAAGGCACGAGCAATGGATAATCGTTGTTTTTGCCCACCACTTAAAGTAATCCCTTTTTCGCCAATTATTGTTTCCAATTGTTCTGGCATTCGACGAATATCTTCTGCTATTGCAGATTGTTCTAGTACATCCCATACAACTTGTTCTGTAATTTCCTTATTAGCAAGTTTTAAGTTTTCTAAAATGCTTTTTGAAAATAACACATGTTCTTGTGGCACATACGCCATTAATGCATCCACTGATTGACGTTTCCAATGAACCAATTGCTTCTGATTCAGTAAAACTGTTTCATGATGGTAAGGATATTGATGTAAGAACTGTTTTAGGAAGGTCGTTTTCCCTGAACCTGTTTTCCCGACAATTCCAATCGTTTGTCCTTTTTTTATACTGACTGTAATATTTTTCAATGTTGGACTTTCTTCACCAGGATAGGTAAAGGAAAAATTTTCAAAACGAATTTCTTCGAATTGCCCTAATTCTTCCTGTCCATCTTCTTCTAAATCATCACTTGTTTCGAATAATTCAAAAATTCTCTCAAAAGAAACTTTTCCTTGTTGAACCATTACAACAATGTCTCCAATTAAATACAATGGAAAAACTAATAAACCGATGTAAATTGGAAACGAAACTAAGCTCCCTAATAAAATTTTCCCTTCTTGAACAAGTCCTCCACCATAAATCAACCCAATCAACATACAAATTCCTACAACAACTTGTGCTAATGGAATAAATAACATCCCAAATTTAGCTACTGCAATATTTTTCTGCAAAGAATCTTCTGTTTTCTGCTGGAAAATTTGACTCATTCTATCTTCTTGCCCATAAGCTCGAATGACATAAGTTCCATCAATCATTTCTAGTACTTCCGCATTCATATCAGAAATAGCCTTTTGAGCATCCCCAAATACTATTTCAATTTTATCCGTTAAACGATAGAGTGCATAAGCTAATACCGGCATTGGTAGAACTGAAATAAGTGTCAACTCCCACCATACATTCATTACCATATTCGATAGAACGGATAAAGTAATAAATAATGCATTTAGAAACGCATATACTCCAAACCCTACTAAACTCCCAATTGTTTCAAGATCTTCGCTTGAACGAGTTACAATATCTCCAACTCTAAACTTTGTATAAAAGGGTGCTTTTTTCCAAAGTAATTGCTTCATCGTTCTTAATCGTAAATTGGTAATATAGTCAAAACGAGCAAACCAAATCCAATACATTAATGCAGAATCCAATATATAAACTCCTACTAATGATAGGAAAAAGAATCCCATATACCCCAAAAGTTGTTCTTGCGTCAACGATTGATCCACAATCGCATTGACAATTTGTCCTAATATTTTTGCAGGAACGACTAATAAATAACTATTTAAAATCGCACTACATACAATAATGACATATCTCACCCAGTGCTTTTTAAAATAAACTCCCAGGTGTTTCATAATAACTTTCATATTTCCTCCTTACTCCCACAGAGATTTGACAAAAAAAGACTAGTTCCGTATACACATACACAACTAGTCCCTCCACTTTTATCCATGAAAAAAAGCTAACCACCTAGCACAGCAGACAGTTAGCCTCATTTCGCAAAACCAAAAATAATTAAAGTGAGTATATTAATACATTGTCATATTCTGTAAGGAGATTTTAGTTGTTTTGTTCAATTGTTGATGTTTTCCATTTAAGTTGTTCATTACAACTACCTCCTTCATATTATTTGTTAAACACTTTGCTTAACACACTAATCGTACACCTAAATGAGATTTTTTGCAAGTGAATTTTTACACGCTTATACCATATAAATTTAAAAATGATACAATTCTCTCTTCTGGCGTTAATCGATTAAACGTTGGTAAGTTATCTACTTGCTTAATTTTAATAGACATTCTTTTTGCTAATGGGGTTAAGACATTACTTAAATAAACTCCAAATAATCCTGAAACTAAAATCGTTGTTGGTTTAAATTGAAATTCTGCAAACATTTCTAAAAATTCTTCTTGAATTATTTTTGGATCAATTGAATCAATTAATTTTGTATAAGCAACAGCATCTTTATCCGCCATTTCAATTACGAATGGAATGTTTTGTTTCGAAATTTGCGAACTTACTAATTCTTGAACTCCAATTCTAACTTGCATCGAAACATTTACGGTCACTTCAATTCGCTCCATAAAATCAGCAAACTCAAATTCAGAAATTTGTAATTCAGCTGGTATATTTGAAACATAATATTGATATTTTGGAATATCTTTTAATGCTAACATTTTTTCTTGTTGAACATAATTTATCTCTTTTTTTCGTTGATTAAATGTAAATACTGGGTAAGTCTGATAATAACTTTTTTGTTGTTTATTCCAAACTAACTCTAATTTTTCAAGATTTCCTTCTTGTAAAACTAGGGTGAATACTTGTTCAACAAATTTTCTATTTTGATTCGTTACAGCTGTATTTTTTCCAATATTTTCTTCAGTAAAATTTAAAATATTCGGTAATACTTCAAATTTCTCAACTTCAATTCCTAATCTTTCCATTCTTTGAATCTCAGTATCATAAATAATCGATTTCTTATCAAAACAAATTTGAATGCCTTTTGATAACCATTGTAAATCCAATTCTGATTGACGAGTCGCTCTCTCTAAGCGACATTTCTTTTCAACAGTTGTTACAAACGCTAATTCTTCTTCATTTTTTAATAATTGAATTACTAAACCTTTAGTATGATTCTTTTCAAATTGAAATACGAACTTTGTTTCACCTTTTAATGTTCTAAAAACAACATGCCCTTTTTTGGATGAAATCTTATTTAATTCTTGCTCTAATTGCAAGGCCAATTCATACATTGATGAAGCCATCTAATCCTTCTCTCTTTAATAAATTTCCTACTCATATTACCATAATTCAACTGAAATATCATTGTATTTATGAATTTAATTACATAAAAAAAGGATTAACGGTCATTCCGTCAATCCTTTTATCTCTTAATGTCTAATAAAATTAGCCAGCAACAACTTGTGTACCGCCATCACCTTTTAATACTTCAGCGATATTTTCTAATGAAGTAATGATAGCTTTACCTTGTGGGTAGTTTTCAACGAAAGCAATTGCTGCTTCAACTTTTGGTAACATTGAACCAGGTGCAAATTGATTTTCTCCAATGTATTTTTTCAATTCGCTAGTTGTTACAGTTTCTAATTTTTGTTGATCTGGTTTATTGAAGTTTACATACACATTGTCAACACCTGTTAATACGATGAATAAATCTGCTCCAACTAATTCAGATAATGTTTGACTAGCAAAGTCTTTATCGATAACTGCTTCAACACCTGTTAAGAATTTAGTTTCTGGATCTTCAACAACTGGGATACCTCCCCCACCTGCTGTAATTACAACAGTACCAGTAGCAATTAAGTTTTTAACTGTATTTACTTCTTTAATTCCGACTGGTTTTGGTGATGGAACTACTTTACGGTAACCACGACCAGAATCTTCTTTAAATGTAGCACCAGTAGCTGCTGCTTGTTCTTTAGCTTCTTCTTCAGTTAAGAATGGTCCAATTGGTTTAGTTGGATTTGAGAATGCTGGGTCGTCTTTTGAAACGATTACTTGTGTTACTACTGCAGCTACATCTTTTTTAATGCCACGTGCTTGTAATTCATTTACTAATGCATTTTGTAACCAGAATCCGATTGATCCTTCTGTCATCGCAACACATGTATCTAATGGCATTGCTGGATTTTTTTCTGAGTCAGCTGCTGCTTGTTGTAATAATAAGTTACCAACTTGTGGTCCATTACCGTGAGTAACAACTAATTCATCACCATTTTCAATGAATTGTACTAAGTATTTTGCTGTTTGAATTAACGCTTCTTGTTGTGCTTTTGCTGAAGCATCTGATGATAAAATTGCGTTACCGCCTAACGCTACTACGATTTTACGTGACATATTTATAAACTCCTTTATGATTAAAACTTAATCCTATACTATTTTTTACCTGCTAGTCGATATACTGCTTCGGCATAAATATCCATTGAATCAAATATATCTCTTAGCGACATTTTTTCATTTTCCATATGGAATGTAATTGGTGAATCTGGGAATACTGCTCCATAAGCCACACAATTTTTCATCGTACGAGCAAAAGTTGCTCCACCTGAAGATTGTGGTAAATGTGTTGTGTCACCAGTTTTTTCTTGGTATACAGCCATTAGTGTATCTACTAGAACGCTATCTAATGGAACATATAATGGCCCTAAATAATCATATTCTTCATACTCTAATCCAAATTCTTTCGCTTTTTCAGATAAAGTTTTTACAATTGCATCTTTATCTGCTAATACTGGAATACGAATATCAATACGAATTTCTGATTTTTCTGGTGTAATGGTCACACCTGCTACATTGAATGTTAAACCACCTGATGGCTCATCTTCAATGTTCCCTAAAATACTACTTCCTGTAGCATCTTCTCCAACTACTTCTGAAATAAATGCTAATGCTGAATGATCCACAACTGAATGAAGTCCTTTTACTAAGCGCACTAATGCATTCACTCCGAGAGGAGCATCTTTTGCATGTTTTGAAACCCCTAGAACAGTTACTTCATCCTCTTGCGTTTCATACTCAAACTTTAATGAAGATAATTTCTCTACTACTTTTGAGAAATACTCTCCTTTATAAGATGCTTTACCTGGTACTACATTGAAAGCATCTCCTGAATGAAAGTTTAAAACGTTGCTTCCTGGCCCATGTAATTTTACTTGTAATAACCCTTTTTCAGCATAGGTTAATGGGAATTCCGCATCAGGTGCAAATCCCATTGTCGCTACTTCTTCTAACTCGCCATAACGAGCTAAACAACGCCATAATGTTTCTTCGTCAGTTCCAAAAATGAATCGGATTCGTTTATCAAATTCTACTCCTGCATCCATCAATGCTTTTACCGCATATAAGGCTGCCATTGAAGGACCTTTATCATCTTGAGTCCCTCTTCCATATAAGAAACCTTCTTTTAAAACAGCTTCAAATGGAGGAGTATCCCAATTATTCAAATCTCCTGCTGGAACAACGTCCAAATGACATAGAATTGCTAATGATTCTTCACCACTTCCCACTTCAGCATAACCATAATATCCTTTCGGATCAATATAAGTGCTAAAGCCTAGTTCACGACATAATGCTAATGCATCTTCTAATGCAAATTGAATATCTTTTCCAAAAGGAGTGTCTCCTTCACCTTCATTTAGGACAGAAGGAATACGGACCAATCTTTTAATCGATTCAATACATTCTTCTTTATGTTTTTCTGTAATAAATGTGCTCATCGTATCCTCCTTAAGAATAAGAAATCCCCCCTTTATTTTAGAGGGGAGTTCTTAAAATTTTTATTTAATTTTCAATTAAATATTAATGAATGTTCCTAAGATTAATAATAGGATTGAAACTCCCATTACAATACCAACTAATTTAGCAACAAATTTCCACCAAGTTGTGATTTCGATACGTCCTAATGCTAATGCACCCATTACGATACCTGAAGTTGGTGATAGTAAGTTTAGTACCCCATTTGCTGATTGGAAAGCAGTAATTACTAATGATTGAGACACATTTACGAATTCTCCTAAAGGAGCTAAGATACCAATTGTAGCACCTGCTAAACCTGAAGAAGAAGGAATTAAGAATGATAATGGTAAGTAGAAGATGTATGTTAATACGATAAACACTTGAGCTGATAAACCTGATAATGTATTTTCACCAAAGTTCAAGATTGTAGCAGTAATCATACCATCATTCATAATTACTTGAATACCACGAGCTAATGCAACAATTAAAGCAACACCTAGTAAATCAGTAACACCATTAATAAATACTTCAAGGAATTTTTCTTCTTTCATTCTATAAGTAATTCCTACTAAGACAGCCATCATCAAGAATAACATTGTAATTTCAGGGAAGTACCATTCACCTAATGGTGCTGATTGACCAAACACTTGACCCACTAATGGTAGGCCAACAATAAATTTATTCACATCTTCGAATACATGAATATTGAATTTAGCCCATGGAATTAAACTTAAAATCATAACAACAAATGTTAATACAAATACTGTTAATACAGCTTTTTGTTTTCCACTTAATTCTGCTTCTGTTTGTTCAACATTGAAGTAAGTTAAGTCAGCTTCACGAGTTGCAAATGTGTAAGATTTAGATGCATCTTTCTCAACTTTACTTGCATAGTTATATACATAAAATGCTGAAATTGCCCACATTACAACGAAGAAGATTAAACGTAACCCAATACCTTCTGCAACACTGATACCTGCTGCATCAGAAGCAACACCTGTAGCAAATGGGTTTACTGTTGAAGCTAAACATCCAATTTGAGAACCAACTAATACAATTGCTACCCCAGTAATTGTATCAAAACCTACAGCTAACATTACAGGAACGATTAATGGGTAAAAGGCCATTGTTTCTTCACCCATACCATAAGTTGTTCCACCTAATGCGAATAAGAACATTAAAACTGGAATTAACGCTTTTTCACGTCCTTTATATTTACGAACGATAGAAGCAATCCCTACGTCAAGTGCTCCTGTTTCAGTTACGACTCCTAAGAATCCACCTACCATTAAAATGAAGAATGAAACTTGAATTGCACCTTCTGTTTTAATTCCAATTTCATTTGGTTGACCTTCATTTAATTTATGGTCACGTCCTAACATACCATAAACTGGAGCCATCACAACATCATAGAAACCTTGAGGGTTTGAATCAACTTGTTGATAAGTACCAGCAATTAAGTTACCATCTTCTGTTTTATCATATTGTCCAGCTGGAATAATCCAAGTAAATAAAGCCATAATTGCAATGATAATGAATAAAACAGTATATGAAGAAGGCATTTTAAAACCTTTTTTTTCAGCTACTTGTTCAGCCATAATAATATCCTCCATCTATCTATAAAAAAGACCATTCTAATTCTGATTCAACATCAGAACCAGAATGGCTTTCTATGTTACTTTTCGTTATTAAACTTTGTTTACAAATAAGTTACCTGCAGTTAAAGCCATAATTGCTTTAATTGAGTGCATACGGTTTTCTGCTTGATCGAATTGACGAGCATATTTACTACGGAATACTTCATCAGTAATTTCCATTTCTTTAATACCGAATTCTTCAGCAATTTTTTTACCGTATTCTGTTTCAGTATCATGGAATGCTGGTAAGCAGTGTAATACGATTAAGTCTTCGTTTTCAGCTTTACGAACTAAGTCCATGTTAATTTGGTAAGGTTGTAATAAGTTTACACGTTCAGTGAATTTGTCTTCTTCACCCATTGATACCCAAACGTCTGTGTATAATACATCTGCGCCTTTAACAGCTTTTTCAGCTTCATCAGTAATTAATACACGAGCTCCGCTTTCTTTAGCATATCCTTCAGCTAAAGCAACGATTTCTGGTTCTGGGAATAATTCTTTTGGTGAGAAGATATGAACGTTTACACCTAAGATTGCCCCTGTTACTAATAAGCTGTTCGCAACGTTGTTACGTCCATCACCACAGTAAACTAAAGTTAAACCTTCTAATTTACCGAAGTTTTCTTTAACAGTTAAGTAGTCAGCAATCATTTGTGTTGGATGCCATGCATCTGTTAAACCATTCCATACAGGAACACCAGCGTATTTCGCTAAGTCTTCACAGACTTGTTGGCTGAATCCACGGAATTCAATACCGTCAAACATACGACCTAAAACTTTTGCTGTATCTTCTACTGATTCTTTTTTACCTAATTGAATATCATTTTTACCTAAATATTCTGGGTGAGCACCTAAGTCGATTGCTGCAGTAGTGAAAGCTGCACGAGTACGAGTAGATGTTTTTTCGAATAATAAAGCAATGTTTTTGCCTTCTAAGAATTTATGTGGTACACCACGTTTTTTCAAATCTTTAACGTGTGCTGAGAAGTCGATTAAATATTCGATTTCTCCACGAGTGAAATCTTTTTCTTTTAAAAAGCTACGGCCTTGGAATACTTGTGTCATATGTGGAATGACTCCTTTCAAAATTGTAATTCTATTTTTTCTTATTGAAAATTATAAATTTTCACGTTCAAATGGCATTGACATACAACGTGGGCCACCACGACCACGAACTAATTCACTACCGCGAATTTTGTGTAATTTAATACCATATTTTTCTAGGATTTCGTTTGTAACAACGTTACGGTCGTATACAACTACTTCCCCTGGTGCAATTGTTAATGTATTAGAGCCATCATTCCATTGTTCACGAGCAGCTTCTACTGGGTCGCCTCCACCGCAAGGAATTAATGTTACAGAAGGTAAACCTAATGCTTTTGCTAATACGTTTTCTAATTTATCTTCAGTTAATTCAATATTAAGCGCACCATTTTCTCCTTTTGTAATAGAGAATACTTTTAATCCGCCTTGAATTTCTGGATGGATAGTAAATTTATCATAATCGATATGTGTAAATACAGTATCTAAGTGCATGAATTTACGGTTTTCACCAATTACGAATGCTAATACTTGTTTGAAATCAGTTTCAGCAAATAATTTTTGAGCAATTTTTTCAATTGAACGAGCATCTGTACGTTGAGAAATACCTACAGCTAATACTTCTTTAGAAAGAACTAACTCATCTCCACCTTCGATACGAGTATCTTCAGTACGATCATAGAAGAATGGAACTTTTCCATTTCCGTATACTGGGTGATATGTGAAAATATATTTACCATAAATTGTTTCACGGTTACGAGTATCTGCATACATGTGGTTTAATGAAACACCGTTTGCCATTGTAGCGAATGGATCACGAGTGAAGTATAAGTTTGGCATTGGGTCTACTACAAATGGATAATCTGTTTCGTACATACCTGCTAAAGTTGTAGCTTCTGCTTGAACTTCAGTTTTACGGAAACCTTCCATTGTTTTTAATACCAAGTCAAATGTTGGTAACGATAGTAAGTGATCTTTAATTGCTTTTTGAGAAGCAACACTTGCTACACCAGCTTCTGATAACCATTCATCTACGAATTCTTCGCGAACACCTCCAGCGTCAATTGCTTCAGCTGCTAATTGTTCTAAGTATAAAACTTCTACTCCTGCGTTACGAAGAGTTTCAGCAAATGCATCATGTTCTTTTTGAGCATCTTCTAAATATGGAATATCATCGAATAATAAACGTTCTAGATAGTCTGGCATCAAATTTTCTAACTCTTTACCTGGGCGATGCAAACAAACTTTCTTTAAGCGTCCAATTTCAGAAAATACGTGAATTGGGTTTGACATAATAGCCACCATCCTAATTAAAAATTTGAACAGTTATGAATTCATAGCTTAGGAAACAGAACAATAAGTTGATCAGACTTATTTTTAAGTGCTGTTTCCTTATGCACCTATATTACCTCTAATTGAATTCGTTTTCAAGTTAGTTTTTAGTTAAAATAATTTTTTGAATTTATTTTTTATATTTAAACCCAAACGATTTTTTTCACTTAATTCTTTTCATTTTCTTTCATTTTATTTGTAATATTCTTCCTGTCAATAAAGCATTAATTCAAATTTTTAAAACCGCTTTAAAATATAACTTTCACAAGAAAATGTTTTCTTTTTATGAAATATTTTTTCATACTATTTTTTATATTTTTTATTTCTGAAAACTCTTATTTTATATTATTTAACTTTAATTTTTTTAATCTATTTTTAATTCTTTAGTATATATTATACTTTTAATTCTCTATTTACTGATTTTTTATCATTTATTTCGATTTATTTTCTCTGAATAAATAGTACAAAAAAGACGATAGCCTATCCTTCTATCGCCTTTACACCCTTAAATTTTTTTCTATTATCAATTTTTCGAATGGAACTTCCTAATAAATTTCCAACGATAGAAATCTTTCCGTATATCCTATATATAAATTAGATGTTTCATATAAAAAATAGTTTTTTCAATATAATCTTATACTTCACCTCCTTCATCTTCACCAACCAAACCATTCTACACCTAAACTCATCACTAATAACTGAGCTAATACAATAAATGGAATAAATGCTACTCTTTCTATTCGCTCCTTTTTCAAAATCAATAACAATCCTAAAATACTTCCTCCAACTACAAAGGAAAGTAAGCCTATAAGTACAATTTCTTTGATAGGATACCACAAGGCAACTGTCACTAAATAATAACAATCTCCTAGTCCAAATACTTCTTCCTTCCATAGTAAATAACCTACTATATAAATTCCCCCATATAAACCAAGTGCCACTAACGTTGATAGAAAGTATAAATTCTCTAATAAGCTCCACAACCCAATTAGTACATGAAGCAATCCAACCATCAATAAACCTTTTGGATAGATTACTTGCTCTTGTAAATCTGTTAAACTACAAAAGATTGCTAGACTGATCAATAACCACAGATCCATCAGATCCATCCATTCTCTTCCATTCCAGATTCCTATCATGAGCATGAACATACAGCCGGATATAACTTCTACAACCCAATAACGAGGTGAAATATTCCTTCCACAATAACGACATTTCCCTTTTAACAACATCCATGAAAGTACTGGAATCAAATCTATCCATCTTAATTTATGCAGGCACTCAACACAATGAGAATGCCCTCGAATAAAATTCTCTTCCTTTTGTAATCTTAAAGCGACTACATTCAAAAAACTCCCCATACAACAACCAACTACAAAACTCCATATCCACACAAAAAAGCACTCCTTTCGATATTAGCTTTCGTTATTTTTCTTCTATTTATAACTATGCTTTTTTTCGAAAAAAATGCTTTTTATTGTTAATTTTCTATTAAAATTTCTTCTTTTTCTACGTCTTCCTTATACAAGCCTGAATATTCTTTATACCAATCAAATATATGAGTAATAATGACTTTCAAGACTGCGTAACCAGGAACTCCTAATAATAGTCCCACTAATCCAAAAATTTTACCTGTTGATAGTAATACTACTAAAATGGTTACTGGATGAATTTGTAATGAATTTCCTAAAATTAATGGCGAAACGATTCTTCCTTCTAATGTTTGCTCAATAACAAATACAATAAATACTTGAACAAACATCCAAGGTGAGATCACAAAACCAACAATTAATGCGGGTAAAATTCCAAAGAATGAACCCACATATGGAATCACATTTAATGCACCTGCTAAAATCGCAATCGTTACCCCATACGGTAAACCGATAATCGCATATCCAATCGAGAACATAATGGCTACCGCAATCGCAACCGTTAATTGTCCTCGAATATAAGAACTAATTTGTTGATTCATTTCTATTAACACGATACTCATACGTCTACGTGAACGCGTTGGAAAAACTTGTAGTACTGCAGGTAAAATTTTCTCCCCATCTTGTAATAAATAGAATAGAAGAATTGGCATTGTAATAATTCCAATCATAAATTCTCCCACTGCTCCAACGACATTCCCAATTCCGCTAAACGTTACATTCAACAGACCATTCACTCTTGTTCCTAATGACTGTATAAAATCCATATTAATTCCATTCAACTGTTCTTGCACTGCTGAAAATGTATTACTTTGTACCACACGTTCCACTTGTTCGCTAATTATTCGGTAATAAGTTGGTAATTGCGTTACCAATTCTCTTAATTGTTTTTCTACAATCGGAATAAAACTAAAAATTGCTGCCAATAACAAGATAATCAGTAAAATAAAGTTCAGTAAAATAGCAATCGATTTGTGAACTCCCTTTTTCACTAGAAAATCTTGAATCGGTTTAACCATATAAAATAAAATTCCGGCACCTACCATTGGAAATCCAATAATGGAGAAAAATCCTTTTAATGGAGAAAAAATGTAAGAGATTTTAGTAAAAACAAAAATATTAATTAAAAGAAGTAAAATAACCAGCAATGTACTCACTAATTTATTATTTAAAAACCATTTCCAAAACCATGATTTCGTTGAAGTTGTTTGTTCTGTTTCTTCCATTAAAGGCACCTCGTTTTCTAAAATTTAGTTCTAGTGTATCATATTTTCCTCTAAATAAACATTTTTGAGAAGGAATTTTTTATTTTTTTTAAGAACCGTGCTACTATATTCTCAATGATACATTAAGGAGTTGATTAATATGACTGAAAAGTTCTATTTAGGCACTTATACCAAACGTGTTAGTAAAGGAATTTATTCTATTCAATTAGATACTGAGAAAAAACAATTCTCAAATCTGACTTTAGAAGCAGAAATCGAAAACCCAACTTATCTAGCATTGAATACTGATCGTTCACTACTTGCAGCAGTTTCAAAAGAAGAAAGTGGTGGTATTACTGTATTCGATACACAAGTAGCAGAGACTTTAACAAAAGTTTCTCACTACCATGATACAACTGCCGTTCCTTGTTATATTGCCTTTAATAAAGAATCGAATCATTTGTTAGCCGCTAATTATCACGAAGGACATGTTTCTTCTTACCAATTTGATGCAGCAGTAACATTGGCAGACCGCGTTATTCACCCTTCTCTTGAAGATAAACAAGCTCATGTTCATTATACCGACTATACACCTGATGAAAAATGGATTGTGGTCTGTGATTTAGGAAGTGATATTGTAGTTACTTATCAACAAGATGGTGAAAAACTCCAAAGAGTTTCTACCTATTACAGTAAAAAAGGAGCAGGTCCTCGTCATTTAGCGTTCCATCCAACTCTTCCAATTGCGTATTTAATTTGTGAATTGAATGCTAGTATTGAAGTGTTAGCGTATGACGCTAAACATGGAAGCTTCACTTTTATTGAACAGCACTTATTAATAACAGAAGAACAACAAGCATGGGGTGGAGCTATTCATCTGACAGAAAATGGGGAATTCCTATACGCTAGTAATCGTGGTTATGATCGTATTTATGTTTTCCAAGTGCACGAAAAAACAGGCTCACTAACTTTCATAGCTGATTATGATACTTTTGGAAGTGTACCGCGTGATTTCCACTTAAGTAAGGATGAACACTTTATCGTCATTGGACATCAAGAATCCGACAATTTAACGCTTTATGAACGTAATATTGAAACAGGAACATTAACCCTTTGTCAAAAAGACTTCTTCGCACCAGAAGTTGTTTGCGTGATACCTTATTAAATAACAAAACCACCCATCTAACGGGTGGTTTTGTTATTTATTATAAGTTAACTGTTGCTTCACCAATTTTAAATGATGCTGATGCATTTCCTGTTGTAATGGATAAGCTTGCAATTTTATCCATATTTGTTAAAGCTACAATCATAGGAGTGTCTTTACCAGCTGCTTTTACAGCTTCTAAATCTACAGTAGAAATCACTGTATTTTGATCGACACGTTGTCCCACAGTTACAACTGTATCAAATGGAGCCCCTTGTAATTCAACCGTATCAATCCCCATATGTAATAATACTTCTACTCCATTATCTGTTTTAATTCCTACAGCATGTTTCGTTGGAAATACATTAATTACTTCCCCAACTACAGGTGAAGTAATCACTCCAGAAGTTGGTAATACGGCATAACCGTCTCCCATAAATTTTTGAGAAAATACTGGGTCATTAATTTCTGTGATTGGTACTACTTCTCCTTCAGCAACTGCAAATAATTCTAATTCAGGGGTTACTTCATTTTTTGCTTTCTTTTTGAAAAATCCGAACATCTAATCATCCTCTCAATTTATTTATCGCTAGTATAACATATTTCTGAAATTTTTTTGAATAAAAATCCTATTCCTTTTATATTTTTTTAGATTTTTATAGAAATTTTACTCGTAAACCTTTATACTTACATTCAGACATAATAAAGGAGTGATATTTTGATTACATTTATTGAAATCATTAAAACAATAATTCTTGGAATTATTGAAGGAGTAACAGAATGGTTACCGATTAGTAGTACGGGACATTTAATTTTAGCGAATGAAATTTTACAATTGGACGTTAGTTCGAAGTTTCAAGATATGTTTAATGTCGTCATCCAACTTGGTGCAATCTTTGCCGTTGTGATTTTATACTTTAATAAGTTAAATCCATTTGAAGGTAAAAAAACTCGCAAAGAATTTTTAGCGACAATTGAACTATGGAAAAAAGTGATTATCGGTTGTATTCCTGCCATCGTTGGAGGATTATTATTAAACGACTTTATGGATGAATACTTTAATAAAGCAATTGTCATTGCAACAACTTTAATTGTTTACGGGATTGCATTTATTGTGATTGAAAGACGTCATAAAACTGTGGAACCTCGTATTCATTCGTTTGAAGAATTGGATTATATAACAGCCATTAAAATTGGTTTATTCCAAACACTTGCTTTAATTCCAGGAACTTCTCGTTCAGGTTCTACCATCTTAGGGGGATTATTAGTAGGAACAAATCGTTTTGTTGCGACAGAATTTTCTTTCTTTATGAGTATTCCAATTATGTTTGGAGCTAGTGGACTAAAATTATTAAAATTTGGATTCCACTATACAAGTGCAGAATTGATTATTTTATTGGTGGGATCAGTAGTTTCTTTCTTCGTTTCACTAATTGTTATCAAATTCTTATTGAGCTACTTAAAACGCAACGACTTCCAAGCATTTGGTTGGTATCGTATTGTATTAGGGATTATCGTATTAGCTAGTTCGTTTTTCCTTAAATAACATTCAAAAAGTCATTTTATTGTAGTATTAGGACGCCAGTAGCTTCGCTTTGAGAATCTCTTGGCTAGAAATCGAGCCTTAGTCTCGATTTCCCCTGTAATAGAAGCTCTCGCTTCTATAACCCATACTACTATAAAATGACTTTTCTCTTTTCGCTCGTATTTAATAAAATCTCCTTCTACAATCATTTAAAATATTGTATCATCACTAAAACAGCCAGCAGAAATTTCTGCTGGCTGTTTTTCCGTTACTGACAAGCGACTGCTTGGATTTCTACTAGTGCATTTTTTGGTAATGCTGCTACTTGGAATGCGGCACGTGCTGGGCAGTTTTCTTTGAAATAAGTCGCATAAACTTCGTTCATTTGTTGAAAATGAGCAATATCACTTAAATAAATAGTTGTACTTACTACATTTTCTAACCCCATACCTGCTTGATCTAAAATCGCTTGAATATTTTTCAATGATTGATGTGTTTGGCTAACAATATCTTCTCCTGAAAATTCTCCTGTTTCTGAATCAATTGGCAATGTCCTGAAATGTACAAGAAATTTCCTGAACATAATACTCCTTGCGAATAAGGTCCAATTGCTGCTGGTGCTTTATCTGTATGAATAATTTTTTTCATTTTTCTCTCCTTTAAATAAATACATATTTTTTCATTCGCTCACAAGCTTCTTGAATTCTTGTAAATGGTAATGCTACATTTAATCGAATATGAGTTGGGCCATTAAAAATTCTACCATCTTGCCAAGCCACTCCCACATCTGATCCTCGTTTTTGTAATTCATCAATCGTAATGCCATTTTTTTCTAAATATTCCTTACAATCGATAAAAATCACATAGGTACCTTCTGTATTTGTTACGGATACTCCTTCGAAATGATCCCGAATAAAGTCACAAACATACGTCATATTTTGATACAATACTTGTCTTAATTCTTCCAACCACTCATATCCTTCTGGTTGATACGCCCCCATTAAAGCATGCATCGATAGTACATTCATCACATTATAATGAGATTTACTTCCTTTTGCATTAATTCTATCACGTAATAAATCACTATAAATAATATGATAAGCAGCTACTAAACCAGCTAAGTTAAATGTCTTACTTGGTGCATAAAATGCAATCGTACGATTCTTAGCATCTTCAGACACACTTTGAGTTGGAATATGTTTCACTCCTGGCATTACTAAGTCCGACCAAATCTCATCAGAAATAACCGTTACATCATGTTTTTGATAAACAGCCATCACTTTTTCCAATTCTTCACGATACCAAACACGACCTGTTGGATTATGTGGTGAACAGAAAATAGATACATGAATATGATGTTTGCGAATTTTTGCTTCCATATCTTTATAATCGATACGGTAAACACCTTCTTCATCTTTTACTAATGGACTTAATACAATATTAAATCCGTTATTTTTTAAAACTTCTGTAAATCCTCCATAAGTTGGACTATGCACTAAAATGGAATCTCCTGGTGAAGCAAAAGAAGTTAATGCTGAAACAACTCCTCCTAACACACTATTGTGATAACCAATATGTTTTGCAGTTAATCCTTCGACTTGATGATGAAATTGGTGCCAACGAATAATGGCATTATAATATTCTTTTGGTTGCATGAAATATCCAAAAATCGGATGTTCTAAACGTTCTGTCATTGCTTGAATCACTGTTGGAACTGTCGTAAAATTCA
Organism: uncultured Granulicatella sp.; assembly: GCA_963515985.1. Classification (GTDB taxonomy): domain Bacteria; phylum Bacillota; class Bacilli; order Lactobacillales; family Aerococcaceae; genus Granulicatella. The sequence continues at coordinate 196 of CAUQAL010000020.1, read as the reverse complement.
TATCTGCAATCCACATTGGAATCACATCGAACCCTTCCTTAGGTGGGTTTGGCGCTTTTCCTGGAATCAATCCTAATCCGTCAACAGCCATCGCATCTTTTCCATGACGGTTTATTTCTGTTGTAAAATCATATTTCATCATATTTCTCCTTTAACCCTCTAGTGTAGTAGTACTAGTATAGCAGAAATCTTCCAT
>CAUQAL010000019.1:0-22436 GCA_963515985.1 uncultured Granulicatella sp. | reverse complement strand
TTTGACCGTACAGCTTTAGTAACTGCTAAAGATGGCGAAGTATTAAAAGGTAAAATGCCTCAAGATATGGACGAAATCGCAGTTAACTACTTATTCAAAACAAGTGGTGGTAACTTATACCATGCTGGTGACTCACACTACTCAAACATGTTTGCTAAACATGGTAATGAACACGAAATCGATGTGTGCTTAGGAGCATACGGTGAAAACCCTCGTGGTATCACAGATAAAGTGACTTCAGTTGATATGTTACGTATGGCTGAATCATTAAACGCTAAAGTTGTTATTCCAGTTCACTATGATATCTGGGCTAACTTCCAAGCAGATCCTAAAGAAATTACAGAAATCTGGAAATTCAAAAAAGATCGCTTAGAATATAAATTCAAACCATTCATTTGGCAAGTAGGTGGTAAATACACTTACCCAACAGATAAAGATAAATTAGAATTTAACTTCTACCGTGGATTTGACGACGTATTCTCTGTAGAAAACGACGTACCATTCCCATCATTCTTATAATAAAAACATCCGATTGACCGTTACTACGGTAACGGTCAAATCTTAAAATATGGATGAATACGATTTCTTAACTAAAATCGTCAAAAAGGAGTTTTATCAGTGTTAAAAGAAATTATTCAAAACAATCGTTTTAGTTTCCAAAAAGGTTTTTCTTCTTGGGAAGATGCGATTCGCACAGCGTGTCAACCATTGTTAGACCAAAACATTATTTCAGCTGACTATCCAGGTTACATTATTAATAATGTTCACGAATTTGGTCCATACATTGTAATCGCACCAGAAATTTGCATTCCACATGCACAAGAAGGAAAAGGTGTTAACGAAACAGCGGTTGCCTTCATGAACGTTGAAGAAGCAGTTGACTTCGGACCTAGTTCTGAATATAAACCTCGTTTATTCTTTGTTTTAGCTTCAACTGACAATGAAAAACATTTAGGCAATTTATCAGAACTTGTAACATTAGTAGAAGATGAAAATATTATCAATGCTTTTGTTAATGCACGTTCAAAAGAAGATCTAGAAAATATTTTACAAGGAATAGGTGAATAATATGGAATTCTTATTTGGATTTTGGCAATTTTTCTATACAAACATTTTTACTAAACCACAATACTTTGTAGGTTTAATCGTTTTAGTAGGTTACTTATTATTAGGTCGTAAATGGTATGACGCATTAGCTGGTTTTATTAAAGCAGTTGTTGGTTATATGATTTTAAACGTAGCGGCTGGTGGATTAGTTTCAAACTTCCGTCCAGTATTAGCAGCATTAGGGGACCGTTTCGGTTTACAAGCAGCAGTTATTGACCCATATTTTGGTCAAGCAGCAGCAGAAGCAGCTTTAAAACAAGCTGGTCATGCAACTGGTTTAACAGTACAAGTACTTTTAGTAGCATTCTTAACTAACTTAGCACTTGTAATTTTCCGTAAATTAACTAAAGTACGTACTGTTTTCATTACTGGTCACATCATGGTACAACAATCAGCTACAGCTACTTGGTTAATGGCATTAGCTTTAGGTGACAATGTACAACAATTACAATTTGTTGTTTTATTAGGTATCGTATTAGGGGTTTATTGGGCAGTAGCAGCTAACTTAACAGTAGAAGCAACTCAAGAATTAACAGAAGGTGGCGGATTCGCAATTGGTCACCAACAAATGTTCGGGGTTTGGTTAGTAGACAAATTTGCACACAAATTCTCTGGTAAAAATGACAAGAAAATTGAAGATTTAGAATTACCAGGATTCTTATCAATCTTTAAAGAATCAATCGTAGCAACTTCTATCTTAATGGTAGTATTCTTCGGAGCTATCTTATTAGTATTAGGTAAAGATTACTTAGTAAGCGTAAACGGTCAAGAAATCGTAGTGATGGCTTCTAAATTCAAAATGGCTACATTAAAAGAAGGCGACAACTTCTTCTTCTATATTTTACAAATTGCTTTAACATTTACAGTTTATGTACAAATCTTACAATTAGGGGTTCGTTTATTCGTTGCTGAGTTATCAGAAGCGTTCCAAGGTATCTCTAACAAATTATTACCAGGTTCTATGCCAGCGGTTGACTGTGCTGCAGTTTACGGATTCGGTTCTCCAAACGCTGTAACAGTTGGTTTCTTATTCGGGGTATTAGGACAAATCGTAGCAATCTTAGGATTAATCGTGTTCAAATCACCAGTATTAATCATCACAGGTTTCGTTCCTGTATTCTTCGACAACGCAACATTTGCAGTATATGCTAACCACAAAGGTGGTTTACGTGCTGCTTCAATTATGTCATTCTTATCAGGTGTTATCCAAGTTCTTGGTGGTGCTATCGCAGCTGGAGCATTTGGTTTAGCAGCATTCGGTGGATGGCATGGTAACTTCGACTGGGATACAGTATGGGTAGGATTCGGATTCTTAATGCAACACTTCCAATACATTGGATTAGGTATTGTATTAGTTATTCTTTTAGCAATTCCTCAATTACAATACAGCCGTAACAAAGAACATTATTTCTTAATCGCAGAAGATTACGAAACATATTTAGAAAATAAACAAGCTTAATTAGTTTTAAACAGAAAAATTTTATTATAAAATAGGTAACGGGTAAGACAAACTTACCCGTTATCAAATTCTAAAGGAGAGATATCAATGAAAGTATTAGCAGCATGTGGAAGTGGAATGGGATCAAGCCAAATTATCAAAATGAAATTAACAAACGTATTCCGTAAATTAAATATTCCATTGGAAGTTCATCACTGTGCAGTTTCAGAAGCAAAATCATCAGCTAAAAGCTATGATATGGTAGTTGTTTCTCAAGCGTTATTAGAAATCTTCGACGGATTAGACTTACCAAACACTAAAATTGTTGGATTACAAAACTTATTATCAGAAAAAGAAATGACTGAAAAAATTTCAGCAGCTTTAGAGCTTTAATTAAAAAGGAGTCTTTTTATCATGGCATATGAAGCGTTAAAACAACGTGTTCTTGAAGCAAACTTATTATTACCAAAACATAATTTAGTATTATTCACTTGGGGGAATGTTTCAGAATACGACCGTGAAGCTGGCGTTATCGCTATTAAACCTTCAGGGGTAGATTATGATGTAATGAAAGCAGAAGATATTGTCATTGTAGATATCGATGGAAATAAAATCGAAGGAGCTTTAAAACCATCTTCTGACTTAGATACACACTTAGAGATTTACCGTAATTTCCCAGATGTTAAAGGGGTAGTTCATACTCACTCAACTTGGGCAACTACAATGGCTCAAAATGGTCAAGAAATTCCTGCATTTGGTACAACACAAGGGGACTACTTCTACGGAACAATCCCATGTACTCGTGCGATGACTGATGCTGAAATTAAAGGTGCTTATGAGTTAGAAACAGGTAAAGTGATCGTTGAAACATTTAAAGATAAAGACCCTAATGCAATTCCTGGTGTATTAGTATTTAACCATGGACCGTTTGCTTGGGGCAAAGATGCTTTTGATGCTGTTCACAACATTACTGTTTTAGAACAAGTTGCAAATATGGCTTGGCATAACTTAGTATTAAATCCAAACTTACAACCAATGTCTCAAACAATTTTAGACAAGCACTATTTACGTAAACATGGTGCGAATGCATACTATGGACAAGGGTAGGAGTTAAGCATGTACGAATTAGGACTATATGAAAAATCAATGCCAAACACATTAACATTCAAAGAAAAGTTAGAAACGGTTAAAGCGACTGGTTTTGACTTTTTAGAAATGAGTGTCGATGAAACTGATGAAAAATTAGCTCGTTTAGAGTGGACGAAAGAAGAACGTCTTGAACTTGTTAAAACAATGTACGAAACTGGCGTTTCAATTCGTTCTATGTGTTTAAGTGGACACCGTAAATATCCATTTGGATCACATGACGCATCTGTACGTGAACGTAGTATGGAGATTATAGAAAAAGCAATTGAATTAGCAGATGACTTAGGGATTCGTGTGATTCAATTAGCTGGTTATGATGTATACTATGAAGAAGGCGATGCAGATACATTAGAATTCTTTATCGATAACTTGAAAAAAGCTACTTTATTAGCAGCTCAAAAAGGAATCGTTTTAGGATTCGAAACAATGGAAACTCCATTTATGAATACAGTGGAAAAATCAATGCGTTTTGTAAACTTAGTAGATTCACCTTATTTACAAGTTTATCCAGATTCAGGAAACTTAAAGAATGCTTCTTTAGAACCTGGTGCGAAAAATGTTTATGAAGATATCGAATTAGGGAAAGGCCATATTGTGGCTGCTCACTTAAAAGAAACAATTCCTGGACATTATCGTGAAATTCCTTTTGGAACTGGACAAATTGATTTCAAGAAAATGGTGGACACTTTCTTATCAATTGGTGTTCGTCGTTTCACTGGCGAATTCTGGTATGTTGGACAAGAAAACTGGTTAGAGGATATTCATTTCGCTAACAAATTCTTACGTTCATATTTCCCAGAAAAATAATTGAAGAGTTATGATACATCCTTAGAGTAATCTAGGGATGTTTTTGTGTACGTATAAGTGACTAAATAGATTCTACCTCCCTGGGTTGTTGCAGCGCCGCCAGCAGCCTCGCTTGCGAGTCTCATGGCTAAAATTCGAGCCTGTAGTCTCGAATTTTGCGGGAATATATATTTATATATTACTTTTGCAACAGAGAAAGGTTTCATCTATTGATTCACTTTTAAGGATTTATGTTCTTTATAATTTAATATATGAATTAGAATTATATTTTTTTACGTACTGATTCAGAATTCATTTAAAATACACTAATAGTAGCAAAAACAATAAAAGTAGCTATTGCTACTTTTATTGTAGGGAAAGTTCGAGACCAAGGCTCGAACTTTAGCCATGAGACCGTAGGGCTGCTGGCGACCTTGCTACTATATCTGCAGTATTTTAAATAAATTCTGAATCCCTTTTATTGTCTTTATTTTTCATTTCTAACAGTTTAAAATAAGGATAATGATACATAAAAGGGGAGAGTGAGTTTCTTGTATTCTTATATGCAAAAGTGTATTGATAAAAATTATATACCTATTACGAAGGAATTTTTAGTTGATAAATTTTCCCAGTTAGGAATTAAGCAAGGGGATACTTTATTAGTTCATGCTTCTTTATCTTCTTTAGGATATGTTGTTGGTGGTGCGGAAACTTTATTTTTAGCATTAAGAGATGTTATTGGAGAGCAAGGAACGATTGTAGTGCCTTCTCAAACGGTTGAAATTTCAGATCCTGCTAGTTGGCAATATCCTCCAGTGCCAGAAGAGTGGCATGATGTCATTCGTGATGCTATGCCTGCTTATTCAAAGGATTTATCGTATAGTAAAGCGATGGGAGCTTTTAGTCAATTTATTGGAATTTTGCCAGATTCCATTCGAAGTAATCATCCTATGTATTCTTTTACAGCGATTGGAGAGAAGGCTAGTGAAATTATTGGACAGGATTCTTTTGATTTCCCATTTGGAGACAAATCACCACTAGGAAGAATGTATTCATTAGGTGCTAAAGTATTAATGATTGGCACTGATTTTGAAACGCATACATCAATCCATTTAGCAGAAAATCGGTTGAATAGAGAAGTCATTCATGAAAAAAGTAAAATTCTAACGAAAGATGGAGAAAAATGGATATTATTTAAAAATATTGAATTGGATATATACGATGACTATTTAGAAGTTCAAAAGAACTTTATGGAACAGTATACTGTTAATCATATTTCAATTAACGAAAGCAATGTTTATTTATTTGATATGAAAGAATGTGTAGATTTTGCTGAACACTATTATCAATTAAAATAAGAGAATGCCTCCTTAACGTACAGATTCAGAATACATAGAAAATACAACATAGTAGCAAAAGCAATGAAAGTAGCAATAGCTACTTTTATTGCAGGGATACTTTGAGACCTAGGCTCAAAGTTTAGCCATGAGACAGCTTTAGCTGGCTGCTGGCGACCTTGCTACAATGTCCACAGTATTTTCAATGTATTCTGAAGAAGTTAAGGAGAAAAATACCTTTTCAAATCATCACGAAAATAACCGAACGACATAAATTAAAATGTTCGGTTATTTTTATATTTTTAGATATATAATTTGTTTTCATTATTTATTAGTTATTCATTATTATGCTTTCACAAATGTAATGTTCGTATTTTACACGTTTACACTATTTGAAAATGAATTATTTTTATGAAAATGTAGCTATAAATGTATTTTTTGGTTAAAAACTCTTGTAATTATCGTTCGTATTTTGTATGATTGTACTTGAGGTTGAGAGTTCAATCTTGTAGAAAACATATCTTAGGGGGATATATTTTATGAAGAAGTCTTTTTGGTCAAAATTAGTACTTGGAGTATCAGCAGCAGCTTTACTTGCAGCTTGTTCAAGTCAATCAACTGATTCAGGTTCTAAAGGTAATGGATCTAAAACAATTGATACATTAAAAGTTGCATTTGTACCTTCTCGTGATCCAGAAGCGATTGTAACGGCTACTGAACCATTGAAAGAATTATTAAAGAAACAATTAGCTGATGAAGGTTATACAGTTAATAATGTTGAAATCAATGTTGGTACAAGCTTTGATGCAGTTGGGGAAGCTTTAGCATCAGGTACAGCAGATGTTGGTTTCATTCCTGGTGGTACTTATGTATTATTTGACAAAGAAGTTGATGTATTATTAACAGCAACTCGTTCTGGTTTAGAAAAAAATTCTTCTAATGCAAAAGATTGGAACGATGGTCAAGAAACAAAACGTTCTAAAGATCAAGTTACTTCATACAAAGGATTAGTAATTGCTGGACCAACAGAAAAAGGGAAAGCAATCGCTGAAAAAGTAAATAGTGGTAAAGATATTTCTTGGGATGATTTAAATTCAGCAAACTGGGGAGTTTTAGGAACTTCTTCTTCTTCAGGATATATTTATCCTACATTATGGCTACAAGATAAATTCGGTAAGAATATTTCAGATTTACAAAATGTTGTTCAATCTGATTCTTACGCTTCATCAGCAGCTCGTTTAGCTTCAGGACAAATTGATATTATGGTTGGTTATGCTGACTTACGTTCTGACTATGCTAAAAAATGGACAAGCGAATATGGACGTTCAGAAGAAATTTGGAAAGAAACAAATGTTGTGGGTGTAACTCCAGATATTTATAACGATACAATTTCAGTAAGTAAATCTTCTCCAATTGTAGACGACGCATTCAAAGAAGCTTTTGCTAACGCAATGATCAAATTAGCTGGAACAGATGAAGGTAAAGAAGTGATTAAAATTTACTCTCATTCAGGATATAAGAAAGCTAATGCATCTGATTATGATAAAGAACGTGAAGCTCAAAAAGTTCTTAAAAAATTAAAATCAGGTAACTAGGAAAGAAATGATGATCAAATGAGGGTTAGGAGCGAATCCTGACCCTTTTTTTGAGAAAGAGGACAGATATGATTAAATTTGAAAATGTTTCAAAAACCTATCCAAATGGAGTTAAAGGGTTAAAAAATATTAATTTAGAAATTGAACAAGGTGAATTTGTTTCAATTATTGGTTTATCAGGAGCTGGTAAATCAACTTTAATTCGTACTATCAATCGTATGATTGAAATTACTGAAGGAACTTTAACCGTTGATGGTACAAATGTATCTTCATTAAAAGGGAAATCTCTTCGTAAATTCCGTAGAAATAAAGTAGGGATGATTTTCCAATCATTTAATTTAGTAACAAGAACAACGGTTATTAAAAACGTATTAACTTCGATTGTTCCTGATATTCCATTTGTTCGTTCATTATTTGGAATTTATACAAAAGAAGAAAAATTACACGCTTTAGAAGCTTTAGATAAAGTAGGGATTGTAGATAAAGCCTTTATCCGTGCTGACCAATTATCTGGTGGACAACAACAACGTGTTGCATTAGCTAGAACTCTTGCACAAAATCCTGAAATTATTTTAGCAGATGAACCTGTTGCGGCATTAGACCCAATTACTGCTAAGCGTGTAATGGAAGACTTTAAAAAGATTAATCAAGAGTTAAATATTTCTATTTTACTTAATATTCACCACGTGGAATTAGCTTTAGAATATGCAGATCGCATTATTGGTATTCGTGATGGAGAAATTGTTTATGATGGTCCTAGTAGCCAAGTAACAAAAGAAGTATTAGATTTAATCTATAAAGGAAAGGCGGAGGAGTTACATGAAGGATAATAAACTCTTCGCTTCAAAAGAATTTACGTTAAAAAATGGTACAACTGTTACTGAGCCAAAATCAAAAGCTATTTTTGTTGCAATTGGTTTGTTAATTGCAATGTATTTTTCAGCTAAAATTACTGGCTTTAATCTACATACCATTTTAACACGTGGTGTTCAATTCTTTGTTATTATTGGTCGTATGTTTCCACCAGCTTGGGAATATTCAAGTAATATTTGGCAACCATTAATTGACACGATTAAAATGTCATTATTAGGATCATTATTAGGATCTATTTTAGTAATTCCATTTGCCATTGTAGCTTCTAGTAATATTGTTAAAAATAAATGGATTATTAGTTTAAGCCGTTTATTTTTAAGTGTGGTTCGTACATTACCAACTCTTGTTACAGCCTTAATTGCAACTTATATCTTTGGATTAGGAACAATGGCTGGTACATTTGCGATTGCAACTTATACATTTGCGTACTGTGGTAAACAATTATATGAACAAATTGAAACAGTTGATATGGGAGCTTTTGAAGCAGCTGAAGCTTTAGGAGCAACAAAAGGTCAAGCATTTACAAGTGCAATTATTCCTCAAATTTTACCAACTTACTTAGCAAGCTCATTATATTGCTTTGAAGGAAATGTTCGTTATGCATCCATTTTAGGTTATGTTGGTGCCGGTGGTATCGGGATTATTTTAAATGAAAACCTTGGATGGCGTGAATATGGAAATGTAGGGATGATTTTAGTGACATTATTTATCACTGTAGTCATTATTGAATCAGTAAGTTACTACTTACGTACGAAATTAACATAGAAGGGGAGTTAAACACATGAATGAAGCAGTATTAAAACAATATGAAAAAGCTCCTCGTACATGGATTGTTCAATTAGGCGTTTTATTCTTATTCATTATCATTTTTGCATGGTCTGGATCTACCATTGAATTAAGTAAAATTCCAGAAAATGGATTACAAATTTCTCAAAGTATTTTACAAGGGATTGTAACTCCTGAAACATCCTTATTGTTAAACTTTACAACGAAAGGTGTTCCATATTTATTATTAGAAACTATTGCAATTGCATTTCTAGGAACATTAGTAGGAGCAATTTTAGCAATTCCATTTTCATTTATTTCAGCAACAAATATTGTACCAAAACCAGTTGCAATTATTGGACGTACAGCAATTATGGCCATTCGTACCGTTCCAACTTTAATTTACGGATTAATGTTTATTCGTGTAACAGGTCCTGGTGCTTTTACAGGGTTGCTTACAATGTCGGTAGCATCGATTGGGATGATTTCTAAATTATATATCGAAGCTATTGAAGACTTGGATTACAAGATTTTGGAATCATTAGATGCTAGTGGATGTAATTTTTATCAAAAAATTCGTTTTGGAATCTTACCACAATTAATTCCAGCATTCATTTCTACAGTTATTTATCGTTTTGATATGAACTTAAGAGATGCAACTGTTTTAGGAATGGTAGGTGCCGGTGGTATTGGTGCTCCATTAATCTTTGCTATGACAGCTTATAAATGGCATGAAGTAGGGGCTATCCTATGCGGATTAATTGTATTAGTATTAGTCATTGAATACTTATCAACGAAAATTCGTACTCATTTAGCACGTGGGTAAAATAAAAAAGCATGAAGACTTAAACTTCATGCTTTTTTTCTACTTTTGAAAATATTTTATGAAATAATGGAGCTAATGCATATCCCATTAACGAAATTCCAATAATTCCCATGAAATATAAGACCGTTTCTTGGAAAATACTAAATCCGATTAAAATAACTGGAATTGCCAAAATAGCAACAGCTTCCTTTAAAGCAATAAAAATAAATAAATATCCATCACGAATATAACTCTTAATCGTACCAAAATATTGCGTTCTCGCTAATGAAATCAACATTGCAGTGATCGTCATACATAGGAATAAAAAGAAAACAATCGCTAACATCATGCCAAAAATATTTTGGAAACTATACCAAAATTGAATAACATATACAGTAGCTGCAATGATTGCTGTATAAATTAAAGAAACAGCAACACGTACAAAGAATAAATGTTTTAATTCATTCCAGAACGTTTTCACTAAATAACCATCTTCATTTTCAGAAAACTTCATCATTGTATAAAATAAAGCTGCCAACACAGGCCCAATCGTTACAATAGGAATACTAATTACAATTACTAATAAGTTCAATAAAATAAAATCCGCCAACATCGTAGCAAACCGCCAAAAAGGACTTTCCTCATTAAATTTCATCCAAAACCATCCTTTAACTATATAAAATACAAAATACATTATACGATTAACCCCAAAATTAAGCAAGTTATCGTATGGAAGTTCATATTATATAATTAAAACACAATAGATAACCTTCTAGATTGATAACGTAAAAAGTAAGAAATCATTGGATGCAATATTTGTAGTTATTTAACGTAAAAAGTGAGAAATAAATTGATACAGTAGCTAAAGTAAAAGAATCAGATAGGATTCTTTTACAGGGAAACTTTGAGACCAAGGCTCAAAGTTTAGCCATGAGACTCGTAAAGCGAGGCTGCTGGCGACCTAGCTACAGTCAATCAATTATTTCGAACGATATCTAGGTTTACATAATATATATTAAAGAAAGTTATATATCGAAAACAAACCGAGCAACACAATTGCTCCACCTAAATCCAAACCAACATATAAGGACGCTCCTCACGAACGTCCTTCTTTCATCTATTAAACATTAGAAATATCTATTGATTGACCAATCGATAATAAACATAACATACGCTTAGTAACTTTCTTTTGATAACTTGTTTCTAATGCCTCAGCATATAAATTTAATTGCTGTTTATACTTATCGACGACTTTTTGGATACCATTTTGTGTTGGCACCACATGATCCGTCTTGTAATCAAATAAGATAATCTCATCATCTAATTCCACAAATCCGTCAATAATCCCGTGTATCAACATCGAATCTCTATTATCTGGTAAATGTTTAAAGATACGTTTTGCTGTTACAACATGTGAAAATGCTTGTTCACGGTTTAATAATGCTTGATGTTCCTGTATCCATTGACCAAATTCACTTTGGAAGAAATGATAGACTTGGTCAACTGGAATAACTGCAGCAACTTCTTTTTCTAAAAATTGTGTCTCAATTAATTGCTGAATTGTTTCTTGAATAAATTCTGGTGTAATTTCCTTCGTTAAGTCTAATTTTTGCATTAATAAATGTAAACCGCTTCCACGTTCTGCAGCTGAAACTTTTTGTTTAGACTCAATAAAGCTTGGTTTTGCTAATTCAGATGTTAAATAAACATATTGTTGTACATTTTTTTCTGTTTGTTGAGTTTGTTCTTCCAACTGAGGTAGTTGTTTCACATCTGGTTCTTCATTCATACGTTTAATTTCAGATACACTTTGATAACTTGCTGTAGTGGATGCTAACAAATAAGGATACGTTTGTTTTAAATCTTCTAATAAATTTAATAAATTTTTAACCGGTTTTCCTTTTACTTCCTTTTGTAACCACTCTACTTCATTAATAGATGCCGTTTCAGTCTCTTGAATCCAATTGAGTGCATTCTTTTTAATTTGTTCAAAGTCAATGACTTCTTGATGGAAGGAAACTTTCTCCTGCTTTCTCATTGTAGCCATTAAAATCCACGTTAAATAATTATCGACATGATAACGAAGAGAATATGGTAATGTTTCATCATCAATATCTTCAATCATCGAATGTTCTTCTTTAAATTTTTCGAAATCTTTTAAAGAACCGACAATAATGAGTTTTTCACGTGCACGAGTCATTGCTACGTATAATTTTCTCATTTCTTCAGAAAGTAATTTATTTTTCTCTGCTTTATAAGCCATTACATATGGAATCGTTGTCCATTGAATTCTTTCAGGAAGTTGTAAATATTTCACTCCGACACCTAGTTCATCACTACGAATCGCTTGTTGGCGAATATCTTGCTGATTGAATTTCTTTCCAGCATTCATTAAAAATACTACTGGATATTCTAATCCCTTACTTGCATGAATTGTCATCACACGTACTGCATCTTCTTCGTCAGAAATTTGTGTAGGTTCTTCTAAATCCTGTTTTTTATGTTGCATTTGCTGAATAAATCGAACAAAATTACGTAAACCTTTAAAACTAGAATCTTCAAAATCTTTTGCATACTTATACAAGGCATGTAAATTCAAGATACGTTGCTGTCCAACGGATTGCCCATGAACATATGTTAAATAGTTCGTATCCATATAAATTTGCCAAATAAGCGTACTAATGGATTGATGGTTCGCAATATCTCGCCAAGATTCTAACTGATCTAAGAATAATTTTATACGGTCTTTTAATTGCTGTTGTTGAGCACTATCGTAATAAGTCACTTCTTCTAATGTAAAATGCTCTACAAAATGAACGCAAGCTTCGTAAAACGAACAAGATTTATTGTTTTTACGAATATGAGCTAATGCTATTTCATCTAATCCAACGATTCCTGAACGTAATACTGCAACAAATGGAATATCTTGAGTAGGATTATCAATAATTTTTAGTGCAGACATCATAATGGCAATTTCTGTTCGTTTAAAATATTGAAGATTTTTTTGCACTAAAACAGGAATTTTATATTGAGTAAAAATTTCTTCAATTAATCCATTATTAGCCTTTGTTGGCGCTAAAATAACAATATCTTTATATTGGATTGGTCGTTTCTTCGGATTTTCCTTTGTACTTTCTTCATGCATGATTTCAAATTGATTTGCCATCAATTCTTTAATTTTCCCCGCAATAAAATGGACTTCAGCGCTAGCCGAACTATCAATCAGCTTTTCCGTTTCCAATTCAGAAGATTCTTCTTCCTCTTCTTCTAGATTAGCATTTTGAATAATATAGCATTCACTAAATTTATCTGTATCATCTGAATAATTCAAGTTTCCAGTTTTTAATGCTGCTGAATCATCATAATCAATTTGACCTAATTCATGATCCATAATCTGTCTAAAAATTAAATTCGTAAAGGATAATACTTGATCTCTAGAACGGAAGTTTTCAGCTAAAATAATTCGTTTTCCGCCATTTTCTTCTGCATAAGCTTCATATTTATCTCTAAATAATGATGGATCTGCAAGACGGAATGCATATATCGATTGTTTTACATCTCCTACCATAAAGAGATTATTCCCCCTAGCAACACTTGTCAAAATGGCTTCTTGAACTCGGTTTACGTCTTGATATTCATCAATTAAAACTTCAGTAAATAGCTCTTGATAATATTTTTTAGCAATCAAAACTCCATTTTTCTCAGTGGAAAGAATTGCTAAGGTATCATGTTCCAAGTCAGAGAAATCAATTTTGTTTGAAGTTTTCTTTTCCAATTGGAAAGCTTCATAAAATTTTAAAATAACTTGGGACAAATGCAACATCAATGGATAAATATTTCTTAAATGCTTCATTTGAATCTCAGGAGACTCGAAAAAGGCTATTGCTAATAATTGATCTTCCCAATGTTTCTTCAGGCTATCTCTTTTACGTTTAATGGCCTGTACTGCTTCTCTATCTGTAGTTTCATCTTTTTTAGGAACAGTTGGGAAACGGTCAAAACTCACACCCTGCGCTAATGTATACGCTGCTGTGTAATTACCACTTGCAAATGCTGCATACACTTCCTGAATTTTTTGGCCATCAGCTTCAACTACGTCTTTACACTTTTCAAATCCAGTTACTTCAGCTAATTTAATTAATTCATCATAGGCAGAAACTAAATACTTTAATTCTTCGACAATATAAGGTGCAAATTGATCCTTTATAATAGGAATTTCGCCGTATTCATCCTTTGTTTCATATAAATCTGCTAAAGAAGAAATCCATTGTTTTGGATTTGGTTTTGAACGTGAAAAATCATATAGTTGATAAACTAATGTTGTAAATCCATCATCATTACGATCGCTAGAAAAATAGCGCATTAAACCATCCATCCAAGAATGTTCTTCTAATAATTCATCTTGTATGTTTCGCCATACTTTTTCTTTTAATAAAGTCCCCTCTACTTCATTTAATAGTGAAAATACAGGGTCTAACTGACTTAAATAGAAATAACGACGAATGACTTTCATACAGAAACTATGAATGGTAGAAATCGTTGCATTTGGTAATAAACTTAGTTGTTTGATATACATATGCTTCTTAGTAATATCTGTTTCTTTTGTAATTGCTTTTTCTAAATTAGTACGCAGACGTTCTTTCATTTCTTTTGCAGCAGCTTCAGTAAAAGTCACAATTAATAAAGAATCAATATTAATGCCATCTTCTATATATCCCATAATTCGGTCAACTAATACTTTAGTTTTTCCTGATCCGGCAGAAGCAGAAACTAATAAATTATCGCCTCTTTGCCAAATTGCTTGCCATTGTTCAGGAGTTGCTTGTACACCCTCTGGTTTTACTGGTATCATAGATTATTCCTCCTTTCCGTCAATTTTATTTCTCATCCAAGTTAAGTTTTCTTGAAGAGGTATTTTCGTTAAAAATTGATAGTTATTTTCTGGATTCGTTGCATCAAACATTGAAATTGCACTGAATTTTCCATTCACTGAATCTGCATATTCTTTTAATTCATCAAATGGAGCAATTTGATTTTCTCCATTTAAAATTCTTTCTCCTGCAGTTTTCAATTGATAGAAAGCAAAGTCCATTAATAAATTGATATCATCAGGAGCATAGACTTGGCTAGTTGCCTTATATTCTCCATCTTTCTTAACGCCAAATGGTAATACAATAGAGTCTCCTGCTTCAAAATCAGGTTGAACTTGTTGCAGAACTCCTAAATCATTCGTTATTAATCCAGATAATTTATATTTCTTCAGACGAGTTTCTTCAAAATCTGCATCTGATTTCAGATCTTTAGCGTTAAAACTTGGTTGAAAAACATGCATATATAATCCACCATAAGGCGTCACAGTTTTCTTAAATTGGTCAGAAACAATGTTTCTAGCAACTGATAAATATGTTAATAGTTGCAATTGAATTCCATAACGTAATCGATTGATATCAAATTTTTGTGCTGAAGATTTATAATCAACAATTCCTAAGTGGTAACCCTTTTCTGTTTCTAAAAGGTCTATACGGTCAATTTTTCCACGAATAAATAAAGATTGAGTATCGCTCAATGGGATTTCAATTTTCTTATCAGATTTTGCTCCAAATACAACTTCTGTTTTCCATGGTGTTACTTGTAATTGTTGTAACTGCAATAATGCTGCTGATAATGTTTGTCGAATCGTATCTTGTAGTAGTACTTTTGTCCAATTCATTCTTGGTGTAGCATTTAAAATTTGGAATCTTGCATCATCATTCATAGAGTCAAAAATTTCTTTTAATACTCTTTCTGTTGTAGCTGCATCTATAGCACGAATATCCAATTTCAATTCATGAACTTTGCGAATGAACTGGTCAAATGTTTCATGGAAGTATTCGCCAGATCCAGCTGCTGTTAATTCGAACTCTCTACGCTCTCGTACATTTAATCCATATTGTAAGAAATGACTAAATGGATCCTTATAAAAGGTTTCAACTTGAGAAGTTGATAAGTATAAATGATCTCCGTATAATTCAGAAGCCAATTCTTTTGGTAATTGCTTTGCAATATTCAAATGGAATACACTGTCCACTAATGTATGGTACTCCTGTTGGAAATCTTTATCCTGTCTTAATAAATGAGGTAAAGCAATCCAAATAGATGGAATATCTTCTTCTTTTGAAAATTTATACTGACGAAGTTTTTGTAATAAAGTCGTAAATAATTCATGAATCGTTACAAATTCGCCCTGTTCAAATCGTTCTTGCTGTTTTTGATTGCCATCCACTGTAGTAATTTCATATTGATTTAAAATACGTTCTACAAAACTAGATGATTTTAATTTAGAACCTTTATCCGTATGATGCATCGATAAGTATAACTTTTCAGTTGCTGAAGTTAACAGTTTATAAAATAAAAATGGCTCTACTGATTGTTTTTGAATGGTTGTTGGATGTAGGAAACGACCACTATCTAATTTACTTAATAAATACTCTCTTTCTTCATCTGTCATTAGGCCACTCTCCTCTTCCATTCTAGGAAGGACACCTTGCGATAAACCAATCACAAAAGTAACCTTTTTAGGAGAATAACGAACAGAATCGATTCCCGTACAAGTTAATTGATCTAAAGTAGATGGAGCCATATTATAGTGTGTATGTTCGAATCCAGTATGTAACAATAATTGGAAGATTTCCCAATCAAACGGTTCATCTCCAAAAATATAAACATACTCCTCTAAAAATTTTAAAAATTCATTCCATACTTGATCCTGTCTACGAGCTGTTTGGATATCCCCAATATTGGCAGCATGATTTCTCCAATATAAGAATGCTTCCGTTACACCAATTTTTTCTAATAATTGATATAGGAGAGTTATCGCTTCTTTTGTTGTCTCAACCTTATCCAATTTTTTATAAAATGGTTCTAATAAAGAGACGATTTGTTCTCGTAGTTCTTGTGCTTGTGTTAATTGTTGATGGACTAGTACTTCTCTGCTACTTAAGCTATCTTCATCAATATTTTCAACTTGATAATTCCATGTTTTGCTTGAAATCCAATCTTTTCCTTCATAGCCTTGAGCTAGTATAATCGTTTCAGTTTCATCTAATTTTTGACGATAATGAATCAAAGCATCTCTTAGCGTAACTTCTTCATCATGCTTATTCTCTAAATTTGCTCGATTTAAGGGCCAGAAACAATATTCACTTCTTAATAGGTTCATTATGTCATGATAACGCCAAAAATGCTTCTGGATAGCAAAAATCGCGTCTAGTACTTGAATGAGTGGATGATGCTCCATTGTATCAGATAAATCCATGAAATAAGGAATTTGATACGTTTCTAATAAAGGTTGTAAGAGTGTTTGTTGTTCTTCTAAATTTCTCGATAAAATTTGAATATCTTGGTAACGATATTTTCCACTATCGACTAATGTTTTAATCGTTGCTAATGTTTCTTGGATTTCCTGACGTTCATCTTCATAAGTGGTCCACTGTAAAGCTTCAATTTTTCTTGATGTACGATTAGAAGAAGTTTCAAGTCCTCCACTTGTTTCTAGCCAATATTGTTCGAGTTCTAAAAAGTCAGAATGATAAGCGCTATTCTCTTCGTTTAGTTCTTTTATAACAGGTTTACTTTCGTCAATCATTAACCAATTTAGTAAACGAGAAATTAATTGACGATTGGAATCAAATAAACTAGATTCCAGTGTTACTTTTGGTTTAAAAGCATCTGTTGTTGCAGTAGTATAAAACTCTAATCCTCCGCACGATTTCACTAAAGCATCAATTACTTCTAATTCCATCGCATTTAAGTGATACGATTGATCAATTACAACAAAAGTGTTGGATAAATCCATCGATGAAATTTCTTGTGCTAATATTTTTAATAAATCTTCCGATTGGACAAAATCTTGTTTTAAATACTCTAAATAATGTTTAAATATGATGCCAAATTCTTTCAAACGTTGGTCAATTTCTTCATAGGAATCTTGTTCGAACCATTGTGAGAAGTCCTCTACTTCGATTCCTCCTAAACGAAATTCTTGCATAACCGCAGATAAACGTTCAATGAATCCTTTATGACGAGATTCCTTATTAAATAACACTAATTCATCTTGATATTCAGTTAGTATTTTTTGTAAAATCATACAAATTCCAACCTTAGATAAAGAAGGACGTTGTAATGCAGTATGGTCTCTTAAAAAATACCATGCTAATCGCTTAAAACTATAAACTTGCATTTTTGTCACAGCATAAGAATTCTTTGGTTGTTGTAATAATTGCCCTACTTGTTGAATCATTTCTAATTCTGCAGAAAATTTAATATGGTCTGGAACTAGATAAATCACTTGGTTAACGCTTGATTGTTTTAACCATTCGGCAATTTTTGTAGCAATATGCGATACTTTCGCACTTGTTTCCTTTGTAAGAATGACTTCGAAACTCATAAGAACCTCCAATCGTTTATTCCCCTTAACTTAACCATATAACGATGAATTTGTAAACAAAAATAAAACGATTTTTCTTTTTATAGCTTCGTACTACAAATGAAAAATCGTTTTAAAAATTTAATGATAAAAATTTAAAATCTTACCCAACTAATGTTTCTAAAATATCTGGTCGGAAACCGAAGAATGGTTCAATCCCATCTGCTACAATAACTGGTAAAGATTGGAAACCTAATGCTTTTACTTCTTCTAAAGCTTCCTCAGATTCATATACATCCTTAATAACAAATGGTACTTGATTATCCTCGAAAAATTGTTTCGTAAAGTTACATTGCATACAATTTGGTTTTGAATATAGTGTTATTTGACGATTTGACATAAACATCTCTCCCTTTTCTTTCATACAGGTAGTATGATACCTTATATCAGAGTGAAATACAATATATTGTGCTCAAATTTTTTATTTTATTTTTATTGACACAATATATTGGGATAGAACTGTTATAATATAACTGCTCTAAACCTTGATATAAAGGGAAAAACAGCTTTAAGACAGAGTAAATTAAAAAAAGCTAAGCACTATATTTGGTACTTAGCTTTTACTTAGTTATTCATTATTTGAATTTTTAATTCTCTTAATAGTTGCAGCAAAGATAGCTAATCCAAGTGAAGCAAATATCACTAGAATCTTTTTATCATGATAAAAGAATTTAAAAATTATAAACAAATATATTGCATATAAAATTCCCAATATAATACTTGTTATTTTCATATCCCTACCACCTAACTAAAATTTTGGAAAAATGATATCATAAATTGAAGCTAATATCAAATTAATAGACACTTGTATCAAATCCACGATTTGTTACATAACTATCTTTTTCCCAAATATTTTTCTTTTTCTTCTTCGCTTGCTCTTCAACTTTTTGTAAATCTTTTAGAAGAGTTGTATTCGGTGGATGAGCATACCCTACTCTTGCTAAACTTTCTTCTACTAACGTTTGCTGTAATAATTTTCCATCTAAATAAACATACATTAAAGCACGTCCGTATTTATCTGTATAATTACCAACATCAAATTTTCCTTCTACTTTCTTAGCTTTTTTTAGTAACTCTTCTGTTCTTTGTTTTGCTTGATCTGCAAATGGTTGAGCAGCCTTGCCTTCTTTAGCAGTTTCTGGTGTATCGATTAATAATAAACGTATTTTGAAATCTTTTCCATCTAATCGAACATGGAATGTATCTCCATCCGCTACTTTCCCTACTTCAAGAGTATACAGTTTTGATTTGTCATAGCCAGAAAAATCTACACTACTTTCAACTTGTGTTTGACTAGTGTTTGATTTATTGGAAGAATTCTTTTTATTCTTTGAGAATAAACCAAGACCAGAAACAATTAGAATAATCGCTACTATCGCTAATTTAACGAGTAAAAATTGTTGTTTTTTCGTTAATTTCATAAAATCTCCTTTAAACGATTCAAAAAATAAGTGACAACAAATCTATTAAGATGACTAAGATTTGTTGTCACATTCTGAATTATACTTCTAATAATTCTTTTTCTTTCACTTGTGCTAAATGATCAATGTTTTTAACGCTATCATCCGTTAATTTTTGAATATCTTTTTCATATCCACGTAAATCATCTTCAGTGATTTCTTTATTTTTTTCAGCTTTCTTCAAATGCTCAATCGCATCACGACGAATGTTACGAACACTTACTTTAGCGCCTTCAGCTTCTTTTCCTACTTGTTTTGCTAATTCTTTACGACGTTCTTCTGTTAATTGTGGAATGACTAAACGAACAACGCTACCGTCATTTGTTGGAGTAATCCCAATATCTGACATTAAAATTGCACGTTCAATATCTTGTAAACTTGATTTGTCATAAGGTGTAATTAAAAGCATACGAGCTTCAGGAACCGTTACAGAAGCTAATTGATTAACTGGAGTTGGAACTCCATAATACTCCACTTGCAGACGATCTAATAGACTAGCATTCGCACGGCCAGCACGAATTCCGCCTAATTCACGTTGAAGCGCATCTTCAGTTTTTTTCATACGTTCTTTTGCATTTGCAATAATTTCAGTTGCTGTCATATTATTTCCCCCTTACAGTTGTACCGATATTTTCACCAAGAACAACTCGACGAATATTTCCATTTTCATTTAAATTGAAGACAACTAATGGAATATCATTATCCATTGATAATGAACTTGCTGTAGTATCCATTACTTTTAGTCCTTTTTGAATGACATCTAAATGTGTTAATTCATTAAATTTAATTGCATTTGTATCAATACGAGGATCCGCACTATAAACGCCATCAACATTATTTTTAGCCATTAAAATAGCATCTGCTTCAATTTCAGCAGCACGTAATGCAGCAGCAGTATCTGTTGAGAAGTATGGATTACCAGTACCTCCAGCAAAAATAACGACACGTTCTTTTTCTAAGTTTCTAATTGCTTTACGACGAATATAAGGTTCTGCAATTTGACGCATTTCGATTGAAGTTTGAACACGTGTAGGAACTCCAATGTTTTCTAAGGCATCTTGCAAGGCTAATGCATTCATCACTGTTGCAAGCATTCCCATATAGTCTGCTTGCGCACGTTCCATACCTACTTCTTCTCCTGTTACACCACGCCAAATATTTCCGCCACCAACAACGATTGCAATTTGAACGCCAAGATCATGAACTTCTTTAATTTCTTTAACAATTTCCTTAATAGTTGGAGGATTAATACCAAAACCAGTTTGGCCTGCTAATGCTTCTCCACTTAATTTTAATACAACACGTTTATATTTAGGTTCAACCATTGTAAGGACTCCTCTTCTTATACATTTCTTAGTGAATTTAGTCTAAAAAAAAGGGGAATAGAGGGCAGCTTCCTACCTTATTCCCCACTAATTGAAATCAATTATTTTTTAACTTGTCCCATTACTTCTTCAACGAAGTTATCAACACGTTTTTCTAAACCTTCACCAACTTCATAACGGTGGAATAATTTAACTTTTCCGCCTTTAGAAGCAACGAATTTAGATACAGTTTTATCTGGATCTTTAACGAATGGTTGGTCGTTTAAGCTGATTTCAGCTAAGAATTTGTTTAAACGTCCAGCAATCATTTTTTCAACGATATTAGCTGGTTTACCTTCGTTTAATGCTTGTTCTGTAAGAACTTTTTTCTCATGTTCTAATTCGTCAGCAGAAACTTCTGAACGGTCAACATATTTAGGATTGATTGCTGCAACGTGCATAGCAATGTCTTTAGCAGCATCTGCATCTGTAGAACCTTCTAATACAGTTAACACACCGATACGTCCGCCCATGTGTAAGTATGCACCGAATGCATCTGCATCAGATTTTTCAACGATTTCAAAACGACGTAATGAAATTTTTTCTCCGATAACTGTAGTTGCTTCAGCAATTACGTCAGAAACTTTACCTTCTGGAGTAACGATTTCTAAAGCAGCTTCTAAGTTAGCTGGTTTGTTAGCTAAAATTACTTCTGATAATTTTGCTACTAATGCTTGGAATTTGTCGTTTTTAGCAACGAAGTCTGTTTCAGCATTTACTTCTAATACAACTGCAACGTTTCCATCTGCTAATACGTTTGTAATACCTTCTGCAGCGATACGGTCAGCTTTTTTAGCTGCTTTTGCTAAACCATTTTCACGTAAATAGTCAACAGCTGCATCGATATCTCCTTCAGTTTGAACTAATGCTTTCTTAGCATCCATCATCCCTACGCCAGTCATGTCACGTAGTTGTTTTACTAATTGTGCTGAAATTTGTGCCATTTCAATTTCCTCCTAAATGTTATAAATTTACAAATATTATTTTTTAAAAAAAGCTGTTTGGATGAAAGATTTTTTTCGATTCCAAACAGCCTACTGGTTAGTGATTATTCAGCGTTGTCGCCTTCAACTAATTTTTCAATATCTTCTAATGAAGTATCTTTATCTAAGTCTTCTTCGTCAACTGCTACGTCTTCACCTTGGTTACCTTCAACGAATGCATCAGCCATTTTAGCTACGATTAATTTAACCGCACGGATAGCATCGTCGTTTGATGGAATAACAACATCGATTTCATCAGGGTCACAGTTTGTGTCAACCATAGCAACGATTGGAATGTTTAATTTGTGAGCTT
>CAUQAL010000018.1:0-22684 GCA_963515985.1 uncultured Granulicatella sp. | reverse complement strand
ACACTAAAATAGGGTTGGTGGATTTTCTCCATCAACCCTATAAATTATAGAACCTTTCTTTTTTAAAATTTACCATAAAAAAATATTTTTCAAGAATTTTTTCGTATATAGAAGATGAAGACAGAATATTTCACAACTATTCTACTTCAAAAACAAAACAGAGAGGACGATATCCTATGGAAAACCGTATAAAACATACACAATCAATGACACACGTACTAACTCAGAAAATTTTCAGTGATACAGAAATAACGGCACAATTTATGAGCGATATACTAGAACTCCCCATTCTTGAAGTAAAATTACTAAAACCTTATGAGGTTCTGGATGATAATAGGACAAGTATCACTACCTTAGCACAATTAGCCAGTGGATCTGAAATGATAGTAGAAATTCAAATAGCAGAGGAAGTTGATATAAACGAATCATATTATTTTTATCTTTCAAACTATTTCACTAAAAATAAAGAGTTGTTTGAAGCAAAAGAACTTAATCCAATGTACTTTATCAATGAAGTACTACCATTTTACACCATTTACATCACACAAAAAAATTGCTTCGATGATGAAAGAATGTTCCATTCGTTCAGTTTATTAGGTAATAGTTCAAATGAATCACTAAAAGTAGATTTCAAAGGATTCGATGAACCACAAAATCTTGTTGAAATGAAATTTTTAGAATTAGATAAATATCATACAGAATACACACAACCCTACAATAAAATTCGATGGATTGAACTGTTTAGTAATCACCCATTTACACAAGTACCAGATGATCTACTAAAACAAGCCGAACAAATTCGAGAAACACTTAAAGAAAGTAAAGCGTAACAATCATTCTATAGTAAAACTATATGATGACGATTCAAGAAAAGCGATAGAAAAAACAAAAGGCAGCTGTAATAACGGCTGCCCTTTTTATCCATAAAACATCAAAAAACAACTCTACCCTTCAAACAAAAAAACTTACATAGTAGCTCAAAGCATGAAATACCGAAGGTCTGCTGTCGTCGCTTATTACTATAAAGCAAAGTCTATCACTCAAACACACTGTAATTACATAATATTTTATATAATCTCCAATGGTTGTTAAATTCCCATAAAAATAAAATTGAGGAGAAAGTCAGTATATTTATCACAAGCAAAAAAGCACTATTTCGGTGCTTTTACGATTTTTCTTCTAGATCTTTGTCATCTCTCGACTTGCTTTTAAGAAACACACTAATATACGCCACTGAGGACCCAATCAATAGACTAAACCCCTGTATATCCTTATTAGTATAAATTAGAAATATTGTCCCTAACACAATAAGTAGAGCAATTACTCCACCAAAAACAACTCCTAAAAGACTATCCCTATTATTTGCATTAACCAATTTTTCTTCTAAACTAATACGATGCTCAGATTGTTTTTCTGCCATTGTCATTATTCTGTCTGCACCATTTGGAATGACATCATTAAACTCTTTCAATAGTTGTGGATGAGGTATTGGACCAGAATATGTCATACTTTCAATACGTTGAGCTAACAACTCATTTACAACTTCTTCTTGGACATTACTTGGCTGCTTTCCAATCAATTCTGTAACCTGATGCAGCACTGCTTGATTAGGCTTGTGTTTTGACTTCTTTTTTGAATTGCTCATAAGCACCTCTAATGTCATTACCAATCATATACCAATCGTTAAAAATAGCCTTTTTATCAGCTACATCATCAGATTGGGATGTGTTGTATACTCTCTTGTTTCTTGTGGATGCAATATCAAGAATTCTTGATACACCTGATATAAAATCATTTTTAGCAATTAAAAAGGTAGTTTTATTATTCATGATTTGCCCCCTAATAATTTTCTGTAGTTCATAATCCTATACAACAATTATACACTTATTAATACTTTTTGTCATTACTTTTATACGATTCCTAAATTGCAACATTAAGTGTCAAAACAATTCCTCCTACGATAAAGCTTTTGTAAAAGTAAGAAAATTTAAAGAAGTGGATAAAAAAATAATTCTCAGCAAAAAAATATGATTTTGATACTGATAATGTTGAACGCTTAAAACAATTATTTAAAAACTATTTTGACTTACATCTCCCTCTCAGGAAATTTCGATACTATAGGCTCGAATTTTAGCCAAGAGACAGCAACTGGCGTCCCCTACTACATCAGAAAAGTCATATTTCTTAAACGCCCCCTCATAAATATCCGTCCAAACAGAAAAGACTTTACATAGTAGCTCTAGCGAGATATTCAGCAACCGTTGATTATATCACGGAAAAAATTGAGACCGTAGTTCTGCTGCCGTCCCCAGCTACTATATAGCAAAGTCTAGTTCATTTACGCACTCTCATAAACATCCGTCCAAAGAAATTGACTTTTCGTCGTAGTAAAAGTAATGGTAGCCATACCGGCTACCATTACTCGGGGAAATTCGAGACTTTAGGCTCGAATTTTAGCCAAGAGACAGCAACAGCTGGCTACTGGCGTCCCTTACTACATCAGAAAAGTCATATTTCTTCTATTTCAGTCTAAATCAAGCTGCCCTGTATACAATTGGTAATACACACCTTGTTTTTCCATTAAACTCTCATGGTTCCCACGCTCAATAATCTCACCATGATCCATTACCATAATCACATCCGCATTACGAATCGTTGATAAACGATGGGCAATTACAAACGAAGTTCTACCTTCCATCAATTGGTCCATCCCTTTACTAATCAACGCTTCCGTATGACTATCAATCGAACTAGTCGCTTCATCCAAAATTAACACTTTCGGATTTGCCACTGCCGCCCTAGCAATCGCAAGTAACTGTCTTTGCCCTTGAGAAAGACCTTCACCATCACCAGTTATCTCCGTTTGATACCCATGAGGCAACCGTTTAATGAACCCATGCGCATTCGCTAATTTCGCAGCTTTTACCACTTCATCATCTGTTGCATCTAAATTCCCATAACGAATATTATCTGCAATCGAACCCGTAAATAAATGCGTATCTTGTAATACAATCGAAATTGTTTTACGTAAATCATCTTTCTTAATTTCCGTAATCGGGATTGTATCAAATGTAATTTCTCCATTATCAATTTCATAAAAACGATTAATTAAATTTGTAATCGTAGTTTTCCCAGCACCCGTTGCACCAACAAAGGCTACTTTTAATCCAGGTTCAGCCCAAACATTGATTTTTTTCAAAATAGGCACATCTGGAACATAACTGAAGTCCACTTCATTCAATTGAATATTCCCAACAACAGGGATTCTTTCTTCCCCTTTTACCCAATACCATTGTTTCGAATCTGTTTGATCTAAAGTTACAGTCCCTTCATCCACTTCAGATTCTTCTTTTAATATCGCAAAAATACGTTCCGCCCCAGCCATTGCAGCTAATAAGACATTTGTTTGTTGTGACATTTGTGCTAATGGTTGAGCAAACGTTCTTGAATATTGTAAGAATGAAGCTAACGCCCCAACATCCATCCCTTGGAATACGACTAAATATCCACCAACTGAAGCAGTTAAAGCATAATTAATATAACTAATATTCCCTAAAATGGGGAACATAATATTTGAATTAAATTGTGCTTGCTTTGCTGCTTCTCTTAATTGAGAATTTAAAGTTTCAAATTCTTTTAAGACTAATGTTTCATGATTGAACACTTTAACAACTTTTTGCCCTTCAATATGTTCTTCCACAAATCCATTCACTTGCCCTAAAATTTTTTGTTGTTCAGCAAAGAATTTACCCGAACGACCTGCTACTACTCTAACAATTGCAAACATAATGAAGACCATAACGATTAACACGCCTGTTAAAATTGGAGATAGAATCATCATCATCACAAATGTTAGCACTAATTGTAGTAAAGAGCTGACAATCATCAACATACTATTATTAAACGCTTGTTGAATGTTTTCAAAATCATTTGTAAAGCGAGACATTAAATCCCCATGTTTATTGGTATCAAAGAAACGAATCGGTAATGTTTGAATATGATCAAATAAATCTTTTCTCATTGTTTCAATCGTTTGTTGACCAATCGTAATCATAATTTTACCAGAGAAATAATTCGCAATTGCTCCAATAATATAAATTAAGCCAATGACTCCTAGCATTTTTGCTAGACCTATTACATCTTTTGTTGCAATAAAATCATTGATCAACGGACGAATAAAGTAAGTCCCTACAATTCCTGCGGCACTTCCTAACACAACTAATAGAAGAACAGCGAAAAGACTCCACTTACTTTTCCATAAATAGCTCCATAAGTCGGCTAATGTTTGCTTTAAATTTTCAGGACGTTTTGGTCCGATTTTTTTAGCGCTCATCTACTTTCGCTCCTTCCATTTGAGTTTCATAAATTTCACGATACAATTCGTTTGTTTCCATTAATGTTTCATGTGTTCCAATTCCGTTCATTTTTCCGTCTTCTAACACAACAATCTTATCAGCACCTTGGATAGAAGAAATTCTTTGCGCAATAATAATAACAGTTGTATCTGGTAAATGATTAAAGAATGCTTCTCGAATTAATGAATCAGTTGAAGTATCTACCGCAGAAGTTGAATCATCTAAAATTAAAACAGCTGGTTTTCTCAACATCGCTCTTGCAATACATAAACGTTGTTTTTGTCCCCCAGAGAAATTTCTTCCTCCTTGTTCAACTTTTGTATCATATCCATCTGGCATTTCCATAATAAAATTATGTGCCTGAGCATATTTAGCTACTTGAATCATTTCTTCTTCAGTTGCATGAGGATTTCCCCATAATAAGTTTTCTCGAATGGTTCCAGAAAACAGTGTATTTTTTTGAAGAACCATCGCTACTTGACTGCGTAAATCAGAAAAGGCATAGTCTCGAACATCTTTACCTGCAACTCGAACACTTCCTGCCGTCGCATCATACAATCGAGGAATTAATTGAACAAGGGATGTTTTACCAGAACCTGTTGGTCCAATAATTCCAAGAACTTGTCCACTTTTCACTGAAAAATGAATATCATTTAACACTTCTTCTTGTTGATCTTTTCCGTATGAGAAATGAACATGATCAAACTCTACATCACCACGAGTAATTTCTGTCGGAATGGCTTGCTCAGGTTCCACAATATCAACTTCTGTTTCAATCACTTCAAAAATACGATCCATTGAAGCTTTTGTCATTGTTAACATCACAAAAACAAAGGAAATCATCATTAAGGACATTAAGATTTGTGTAATATAAGAAATGAAACTAATTAATTCTCCAGTCGTCATTTCTCCATGCATTACAAATTTTCCACCGAACCACATAACTGCAATCGTACAAGCATAAACGGTTAATTGCATAATTGGGTTATTCCAAACGATGACATACATTGCATGTAAGGCACGAGTTTTAAAGTTTGTATTTTCAACACCAAACTTCACACGTTCGAAAGGTTCACGAACAAAAGATTTTACCACTCGAATACCAATAAAGTTTTCTTGAAGAATGCGGTTAATGCCATCTGTTGCTTGTTGTAATAGTCTAAAACGAGGAAATGCTGTTGAAATAATAAGCACTAAACTCACTACTAAAAATGGAACGGCTACTACAAAGACTAATGACAATTGCGCATTCAATGATACTGCAAAGAAGAATGCGAATAAAAACATCATTGGTGCACGTGCTAAAATACGCATCGTCATAATCGCTGTATTTTGAACATTGGTTACATCACTCGTCATACGTGTAATTAAAGATGCATTAGAAAAAAAGTCTAAATTCTTAAATGAAAATTCTTGAATCTTCTTCATTTGCGCACTTCTTAATTCACTCGCAACACCGGTTCCTGCAATAGAAGCAAATTTCGCTCCTAATACCCCGGCTCCAAGGGAAATCATCGCAACGATAATCATTAAAATTCCATACCATAAAATCATTGAAGTATCTCGATTTGGAATTCCTTCGTCAATAATTTTTAACATAATAATCGGTTGCCCAACTTCGCAGACAACTTCCACTAAAATGGATAAAAATGCTAAAAATGGGAAATATTTATATTTTGAAAAATAGGGAACTATTTTCTTTAACATCTTTTCACTCCTCTTCCTATTTCATAAAAGTATTGTATCTATTCTATCAATGCTTAAAATGTTTTTCAAACAATCCTATCAATTTTTTGCCAAAAAGATTGACAATGACGTAAAACTCCTTTATATTGTTACCATATTTAAATTTAGGAGGTTAACAATTATGAACAAAACATATTCTTTAACACTAATCGCATTGGGAGCAGCATTAGTGGCAGCATTGTCACCCTTTCAAATTCCTTTAGGTCCTATTCCCATTACGCTTCAAACATTAGCCATTGGATTAGTTGCTACCATCTATCGTCCAAAAGAAGCCACACTTGCTATTGTACTTTATTTATTATTAGGTGCCATTGGACTTCCTGTTTTTGCAGGTGGAAAAGGTGGATTTCAAGCTTTCTTTGGACCGACTGCTGGTTTTCTAGTTTTCTTCCCTATTCGTGCATTTGTTACTTCTATCATTGCACAGAGAAAACAAAATGCTGTTCGTTTATTTATAGCGAACCTTTTAGGAGAAGTTGCCCTATTTATTGGTGGAGTGATTGGATTTATTCTTATTACACATGCTGATTTTTCAAAAGCTATCAATCTCGTGGTAGTTCCATTTATTTTACCAGATTTGATTAAAATCACTTTCACAACAATCTTTGGGTTATTATTATTAAAGAGTTTAAAAAATAAACTTTATTTCAGACAGGAAGCATAATTTTTTATGAGGTTAGGAGGCAAATTTCTAACCTCTTTTTTTAAACGCCTCTTTTATTCAACTTAGTAGGCACATAGAAAAACTTATGGTAAAATACAAAGCATTAGAAGAGATAAAGGAGGATAAATTGTGACAGAATTACACTATATTAGTACTCGAGATAAAAACAATCGTGTAACAGCTTCTCAAGCAATTTTAAAAGGGATTGCTGAAGATGGAGGGTTATACGTTCCAACGACAATGCCACAATTATCATTGAACTGGGAAACATTGCAATACCAATCTTATCAAGAAATTGCATTCCCAATTTTAAAAGCATTTTTAACTGACTTTTCAGACGAAGAATTACAACATTGTATTCACTCTGCTTATGATACAACTTTTGATGATCCAGCAATTGCACCTGTAAAAAAAGTTGGTAATGCCTATATTATGGAATTATTCCATGGACGTACCATTGCCTTTAAAGATATGGCCTTATCCATTTTACCTTATTTATTAACAACTGCGGCTAAGAAAAATCAACAGGACAAAGATATTGTTATTTTAACCGCTACTTCTGGAGATACAGGAAAAGCTGCCTTAGCAGGATTTGCAGATGTACCTCATACAAAAATTATTGTCTTTTATCCAAAAGGTGGCGTAAGTACGATTCAAGAACGTCAAATGGTTACTCAAGCTGGAGACAATACATTTGTTTATGGTGTTAAAGGAAACTTTGATGATGCTCAAACAATGGTGAAAAAACTATTTAATGATGCAGATTTAAACCAAACATTAGCAGAAAAAGGATTCCAACTTTCTTCTGCTAACTCTATCAACATTGGTCGTTTATGCCCACAAGTGGTGTATTATGTTTATGCTTATGCACAATTAGTAAAACAAGGAGCTCTTCAAATTGGGGAAGCTATGAATGTTGTTGTTCCAACTGGAAACTTCGGAAATATTTTAGCAGCTTATTATGCAAAACAATTAGGTGTTCCAATCCAAACATTAGTCTGTGCTTCAAACGAAAATGATGTATTAGTAGACTTCTTCCACACAGGAACCTACAATCGTCAAAGAAAATTTGAAGTAACAAGTTCTCCAAGTATGGATATTTTAGTTTCAAGTAACTTAGAACGATTAATTTTCGAAATGACAGGAAGCAATGCCAAAGAAACAAAAGCATTGATGGATTCATTAACAACCAATGGTCACTATCATATCGAAAAAGATATCTTAAACTCATACGAAGAATTTTATGCTGCTCGTGCTAGCCAAGAAGAAACAGCTGAAACAATCGAATCTATTTTATCAAATGAAAACTATTTATTAGATCCACATACAGCAGTAGCTCAATGTGCTTATACTAAATACCAACAAGAAACCAAAGACAACACTCCTACAGTTATTGTATCTACTGCTAGTCCGTACAAATTCCCTCAAAGTGTTGTATCAGCTGTAAAAGAATCTGATGTTACCACTTTAAGTGATCAACAATTAATTGATGAAGTACGTCAATTAAGCGGAGTAGAAATTCCTCTAGCCGTTACAAGTGTACTAGAAGCAGAAATCAGACACACAAGAGTACTTGAAATCTCAGAAATGAAACAATCAGTTTATGACAGTTTAAACATTTAAATTCAAAAAGCCCAGCCATGAAAAATATGGCTGGGCTTTTTATTTTATTTAATTTTATGCTTATTCATTTTTTCTGCAAAAATATTTGTCATAATTTCTCTTAATTCTTCTCTTTCCTTTTCAGGTAAAGGTCCTTCTTGTTTTGCTACTGCATAAAGTTCTGGATATTGTTTTGCCACTCTTGCTACAGTTCTTGTTGTTGCATGGGCTCTCACTAAAAATGGAATTTTCTTAATCCATTCGCTAGGTACTAATTCAAGAATTTTTTTTGCCGCTTCCTTATCCGTAATGACAGAAGTCGTTAATCCCGCATTTATTTGTTTTTGTTCATGTTCTGTAAAATCTTTAATATCCATTGTCATCCTCTTTTCTTTACTCAACTTTATTTTAATTGTAATCAGTTCATTCAAAAAAATCTATTATTTTTCTTTCAAAAATCCTTGTTGCTGAATTACTTCTAATAACGCTAATCTTTTTGGAGGTAATGTTTCCATTTTATCTGCCACTTGTTTACTGAAGCGATCCACTCGATTATTTAAGTCTCTTGTGTCATAGTATCCTGTAATCTCTTCATCATATGATTCAATGTCTTTTAATGGATTTTCTAATGCTTGATATTGATTTTCCATATGCATCACTTCTTTTGGTAAACGTGGTTTTAATTGAGGTTCTTGATTTGGCCATCCTACCGCTAATCCAACTGCTGGGAATGTATACTCTGGTAATCCTAATAAATCGATAATTTGTTGAGCATCATTATGTAAACTTCCTAAAAATACTGTTCCCATTCCTAGTGATTCAGCTGCTACTACCATATTTTGAGCCGCAATGGTTGCATCCGTTAATCCTGCAATAAAATAATCTGCTGTTCCTTGTAATTTGGCTGGTCTATCTTGCGCCTTTGTTAATTGAACATTACGATGATAGTCTACTACAAATAAAAATAAATGCCCATTATTTTCAACATATGGTTGTTTTGAAATTGCAGAAAAGGCAGCTTTTAATGTTGGATCTGTAATACTAATAATCGAATAAGCTTGCATAAATTTACTCGTTGCAGTATGTCTTGCTACATCTACTAATAATTCCACTTCTTCTTTTGTTAATTCTTGCTCCTTAAACGCTCGAATAGAGCGGTGATTTAATTGTGTTTTAATCGTTTCATTCATGATTTTTACTCCTCTATAAAAATAGTGGAGTCAGCAAATGACAGAAATTGTTTTGCTCACTCCCACTATTCCAATTATTTAAAATATTTTTTAGCTGTTTCAATCGCTTTTTCTTTCATCATCACTTCACCATATTCTTGAATCACTTCCCAAGATACTCTTGAAAATTCTCCGAATTCTCTTAAAAGTGCTAAATCAGCAGTAAAATCTTCTCCTCCAAAAACATCTTGATAGACATGAAGGAAATAATAATTACTATAGCGATATAAAGATGATTGCTGGACATTATAAGGATACATTTTTGCTAACTGTACAAAGTCCTCAAATGTATCAAAAAATACTGTACAATCAAGCGGCTCCATAGTTTGTTCTTTTTTGTCAGGAAGCTCTACTTTTTTCTCTTTTTTCTCTTTTTTCGGTTTCCCCATTCGATGCCCTAAAGAATGTTGAATTGTATCCACTAAATTTCGAACAAAACGTTCACTATCTGCTTCTATATCTGTTTTTTCAACATATTTTGTAACATATAATTCAATTCCTTCAGGATTCGGCATCACTTGAAAACTCATTCCTTCAGAATCTTCAAATTGATCAATAACATCCATCTCTACTAAAATACTATGGAAAAATTCTTCTATTTCTGTAGGATTAGCTAACAACTCTGAAACAGAAGTACCACGTTCTTGTAAATCTTCATTTTCAATTCTTACTAAAATAGTATCATCATTAATACGTTCCATTTCCATAATATTCACCTCACTTACATTACATTTAAAAATTCATTCATTATTTTTTAAGAATAGTACTATTGTAACGAATTTTCATAGAATGTAAAGTAATAACACCTTTTCTATCATTCGTATTAGCTCAATAATAACTCTACTAATTCTTCAGCCTCTACATTTCCAAAATATTTACGAACATCAATAGTCTCAAATACTCTAGAAACTACATCTCGTTGATATTCAATTCCTGTTAATTTTTCTTCTACGTCACTAATTTCTCCAAGACCAAAGAAATCCCCGTTAATTTTAATCTCTTTAATACGATTTTGTTCAACATTTAAATGGAATTCAATTTGTCCTGCTGTTGTACGTTTCGATTGTGTTAACGCAAATTTTGGATTTTTTCCATAGTTCCAATCAGGATTATTAAAATACATCTTTCTCAACTCTTCAATTTTTTCCCAATCTTCTTCTGTTAGAACATATTCTTTAATGAGTGAAGTATCTTCCACTTCGAAAATATTTTTTAATAACACTTCTCTAAATTGTAAAATATCTAAATCTTGGAATTCTTCTGCCAAATAAGGTTTAATATTTGTGACACGTGAACGAACAGATTTAATTCCTTTTGATGCAATTTTATCAGCTTTTGGACGTAATAATTGTGGTAAAATCGTTACATCCACATCCAGCATCAATGTTCCATGAGCCGTTAAACGACCATTATTTGAATACATCGCATTTCCGGAGAATTTCTTGCCATCGATGAGTAAATCATTTCTTCCTTGAAGTTCAGCGCCAGTTGCTCCCATTTTATGTAGCGCACGAATAACAGGCTCTGTAAATTTCCCAAAATCACGGAAACTATCTCCATCATCTTCTGTAATAAAACAGAAACAAATATTTCCCATATCATGATAAACGGCTCCCCCACCAGAAAAACGTCTAACAACTTGGACTTTTAAAGAATCAACTCCATCTTGATTGACTTCTTCATAAGTATTTTGATTTTTCCCAATAATAATCGCATTTTCATTTACATAAAATAACAAAATCGGCTCATCTAATTTTTTCTCATTTAATAAGAAATATTCGATTGCCAAATTCGTTGTTGCATCGTAAATTTCTTTACCATTTCTTTGATTTTTTACATAATACATAACCTAACCTCTTTTCTAATTTACTATTAATATTTTATCAAAAAAACGTTCTTAAAGAAAGTAAGCAACTTCTTTCAAGAACGTTCTATAAAATTCCTGTTTTTCGTTTATAAATCTCTAATGACCAACCGTTTTCTTCATGATACATGAGTTGACCAAATAAATTTTCCTTAATATACACATTTTCCATTACATGATATCGATCTTCTGCAATATATAATGGAATCGTGTAGGATTTCATATCCTTTGTAATTCTTTCTGTTGAAAAAACCATACCGACTTTAAAATAAGTTACTAACTCTTTCATCAATTCTACTGGCAATTCTTTTGCATTTTTTTCTTGATTGAAAAATAAACGTCTACTTAAGCGAGTCATTTCCTTACTCATCTTATTCATCAATTGAAAAGTTAATTGTCGATAAAAATCATCCATCTTACGATAATAAACTTTTGTAAATTCTTGCCCTAAATTTAAAAAGATAAAATTATTTTGTAGTTTATAAAAAAATGGAGAATGTAAATGTGTATTTGCATGAGAAATATATAATAAATCAGCAATTTCTTGAGGTGTTAATTGATGTAAAAATTCTAAGGATTCAAAATCAATCCAATTATATTCGGTAACACTATTTTGAACTTCTTCTAAAAATACAATGATTTTTTTTTCATCTTTAATATAATAAAATCCTGTATAATCATCATAAATAGCTAATGGAGAACGTCCCTTTAATAATAATATATTTTTAGGAACTTCATTTTGTGACAATACAGTTGGTCGAAAACGAACCGAACTACTTAATACATGATTCGAAATCGAATCTAAATGTACATAAATTGATTGCATCACAAAACTCCTCCCTTAATCTTATTCCTCATTACTATTATAGGGGAATTATCCCTATTTATGTATATTTATTTCATTACAAATTATATGTGAAAGCTTTTTCTTTGTAACAAAATTGAAATAAAGACAATCGAAGCCTTCCCTATAAAACTTCAACTGTCTTTATTCTTACATTTCTCTTAGACGTTTAATACGATTACTTGTTGCTGGATGAGTAGCAAACCAAGAATCTTTTTCTTCATTTCCTTTTTTAAAAGGATTGGCAATATATAATGCTGCACTTTGAGGATCCGCTTCTTCCATTGCTGGAGCTTGAGAGATTTTTTCAAGTGCTGAAATCAATCCTTGAGGATTTCGAGTAAATTCTACTGCAGTTGCATCTGCTAAATATTCACGATTTCTTGAAATCGCTAATTGTAAAATAGTTGACATTAATGGTCCTAATATCATTGCTAAAATGGAAATCACCATCATAATTACTGCAAGTCCATTTTCGTCATCTTTTGAACGTCTAGAAGTTCGTCCCCAAAACATCATTCGACTTCCAAATTGGACTAAAATAGCAATCACTGCTCCAAGCGCAATTGCAATAGTTTGTAATCTTACATCATAATTTCGAATATGAGCAAATTCATGAGCTAAAACTCCTTCTAATTCCTCACGATTCAAACGTTGTAATAACCCTGTTGTTACAGCAACCGCCGCTTTTTCAGGAGAACTTCCTGTTGCAAAGGCATTCGGAGAGTCATCATCAATCACAAATATTCTTGGTCTTGGAACTTTTGCAACCATCGCCATATCTTCTACAATATGCCACAATTGAGGTGCTTGTTCGTATTCAGTCACTTCACTAGCATGATTTAATCGCATCACAACATCTGTTGATTGACTCATCATCATCATGGTATATAGCCCACCTGCAACTAGTGCAATAACCATTCCTGCAACAGCATTATCGATTAAGGTGTAACCTAGAGCAATACCTACCAATAAAAATAATATGAGATAGAATCCTACTACCACCCAAGTTTTTCTTTTATTGGCAGCAATTTGTTCATACATCATCTTTTTCACCTACGCTCAATTTTAAAATTGAACTTTTGGCACTTCACGTGCTTCTGTTGGAATTTCTAACATTGCTTCTTTTGTAAATCCACCAATATTTGCAATAATATTATTTGGAATCATTTGAATTTTAATATTATATTGTGCCACGCTTGAATTATATAATTGACGTGAATAAGCAATTTTATTTTCTGTATTTGTTAATTCTTCTTGTAATTTAATGAAGTTAGTATTTGCTTTTAAATCAGGATAGCTTTCTGAAAGAGCAAAAATTGTTTTTAATGTTCCACTTAATTGATTTGAAACATCCATTTTCTCTTGAACAGACGCATCACTTCCCATATTTGTTAATTGATTTCTCATTGCAATAACTTGAGAAAGTGTTTCTTGTTCATGTTTAGCATACCCTTTAACAGTCTCTACAAGGTTCGGAATTAAATCATTTCTTCTTCCTAATTGAACATCAATTTGAGCAGCTGCTTCGCTTACCCAGTTTTTTAATTTTACAATACCATTATATGCAGATACAGCCCAGATAATGCCTACTGCAACAATTCCTAAAATAATCCATAATGTCATATTGACACACTCCTTTATATTTTATACAGTTAATTGTAACAAATCGTTTTAGTTTTGCAAACTATTATCGATTAATTGAGCTTATTCTACCATATTTACAACAACTTACCTCATACTTTAGACCTAATTTTGGAGGAAAACATGTCACTCATTCAACAATCTTTTACAAAAGTACTATTAGATCCTACTACACCTATCCATCATCAATGGACTATTGGAGACTTACCTGAAAGTTATTTACAATGGATTCAACAGGAAGGAGCGGGTTATTTTCTTCATTCAAAAATTGACACAATCGAACCTACTCGTTTTGGATTAGATTATACTCTCTTAAATGGTATTGCAGGATTAGAACAGGGAAATTGGATGAGTTTATTGGATGACTGTTTTTCTCCTGAAGAAACAGGACTACCCGATTATTTTATTCCCTTTTTTAAAGATGAATCTGTTTACTATTGTTTTGATTATCTCGAAAAAGGAAAAGAACCTAGCATTCGCCTCATAGATATAGAGATGGATCAATGGTTAACGATTGCTTCTTCTTTTGAAGAGTTAATCGATTCAATGAAACCTCATATTGAATTGATATCATTCTACCATCGTCATTGGATGAGCATTCATACTCGTAGACAACAATTAGGATTATTCCATCCAGAGAATTTTCAAACGTTATTAGAAATTGAAGAGGATGAAGATTTTAATAGCTATATTTCCTGGATTGCTAAAGGATTAAAACAAACTTCCCCTATTTCTTCCATTGCACAAGAAGTACTCGACTTCTTACTGGAATACCGAAAACAAGAATTAGAAAACTCCCCAGCTTACAAATTGATTCAACAAAATTAAACGAATAATGGATAAACAAAAAATAAGACTTACCGCTAAAGTAAGTCTTGTTTTTAGAATTTACATGGAGAAAAATACACGTAAGACTTTCTATAGTAGTAGCAATGAAACCGAAGGTTTGCTGGCGTCGTTTACTACTATACTAGAAAGTCTAAACGTATTTTATAAAGAGTCATCAATTAAGAACCCTAACTTTCTCAAAGCTCTTTCAACTTCATCTAAATCTTGCTTCGTATCAGCTTCCACTAAATGATAATGAACCCCATCAGTAATCTCAGACAAAGGACGGAATTCCGTTTCCTCCACTTGTTTCATGAAATCATAAATATCTCTTCTACAAGTCATTTTCAATAGAGTTTGAATCTCTCCATAAACCGGATGATCCACTAAAACAGTTTTCACTCTACCTCCATTATCAATAATAGCCGCTAACTCTTCTTCAATATCATTCACACTATGCTTTACTTTAAACAAACGTTGCATTTGTTTGGATTCCTTTGAACCAGAATGAATATAACCCCTATTCGTAGAAATAATCTCCTCCCCATCAGCTCTTAAAATAGCAATATCCTGTACAATAATTTGTCTAGTTACATGAAAATGATCCGCCAATTGTTGTCCATTAATCGCTGATGAAGATTCTTTTAATAATGTTAATAATTCTTTTCTACGTTTTATGGTCACTTTTACGCCTCTCTCTTATGGATTTTCTTTAATGAACGATAAATACCAATCGCTATTACATAGTCTACCATACTATGAATAATCGTACCAACCCCCACTAAGACAAATAAGACATACAATAATTTTTGAAGATCTTGACCTGTCACACTATAAAAGACAAAGCATACAAAAACTTCACCAATGGCATGAATAATTGCTAAAACAATATTGAAAATCCATGAAGATTTTTTATTTTCTAATATATTCGGGAACTTTTTCAAATAAAGAGCACCTAAAGTTCCAAATAAAATATGAGAAAATGCTCGTAACACAATAATAAATGGGAATCCTGCTAGAAAGAAACCAATAGTAGAACCCAATACAACAAATACCGTCATCCATGGTGAAAGAAACATCGCAATAAAAATAGCTACGTGACTTCCTAAAGTATAAGATGCCGGTGGAATGACAATTTTAAATGGCATTATGATTGGAACAACAATCGCAATTGCTGTTAGTAAAGCTGTTAACGTTAAAAATCTATTCTTTTTCATTGAATATATCCCCTTTTCTACTGTATATACAGTAGTCTATACTATAACTTTACAGAATTCAATGTTTTTTTATGAAAATGAGAGAATTTTTTCATAAAAAATGAAAAAAGACTTCCCGAAGTAGCTCACGCTCAGTTACGTTCACTTTGCTACTTCAGAGAAGTCTTGATTTTTTACGTTCACTCATAAACACACTTCCATATAAATAGACTTCTCGCGGTAGCTCGAGTGATAAAAACTGCTATTGCAGATTTTATCACTGGAAAAATTGAGACCTTAGGCTCAATTTTTAGCAATGAGACTCGCTCTTGCGAGGCTGCTTGCGTCCTTAGCTACTTCAGAGAAGTCTTACTTTTTTACGTTCACTCGTAACCACACGTCCAAATAAACAGACTTCTCGTGGTAGCTCGAGTGATAAAAACTGCTATTGCAGATTTTATCACTGGAAAAATTGAGACCTTAGGCTCAATTTTTAGCAATGAGACTCGCTCTTGCGAGGCTGCTTGCGTCCTTAGCTACTTCAGAGAAGTCTAGTTTATATTTTTTACAATTACATCATACCCATTCCTGGATCCATTCCAGGCATTGCTGGTGCAGCTGGAATTGGTTTATCAGCCACAACTGCTTCTGTTGTTAATAATAAAGCAGATACAGAAGCTGCATTTTGTAAAGCAGAACGAGTTACTTTAGTAGGATCTACAATCCCTGCTTCAATCATATTTACCCATTCATCACTTGCTGCATTATATCCAATTCCTAACTCTTGAGCTTTCAAATGAGCCACAATTACTGAACCTTCTAATCCAGCATTTGTTGCAATTTGACGAAGTGGTTCTTCTAATGAACGAGAAACAATTTTCGCACCTGTTGCTTCGTCCCCTTCTAATTCTAAAGCATCTACTGTTTTTTGAACATTCACTAGTGCAGTTCCACCACCAGAAACGATTCCTTCTTCAACAGCAGCACGTGTTGCATTTAAAGCATCTTCAATACGTAATTTTTTCTCTTTCAATTCTGTTTCAGTTGCAGCACCTACTTTAATAACAGCTACCCCACCTGATAATTTTGCTAAACGTTCTTGCAATTTTTCACGATCAAAATCACTTGTTGTATCTTGTGCTTGAGAACGAATTAAAGCTACACGATTCGCAATTAATTCTTTTGAACCTGCTCCTTCAACAATTGTTGTATTATCTTTAGAAACAACTACTTTACCAGCTGTACCTAATTGTGCTAAAGTAGCATCTTTTAATTCTAAGCCCAAATCTTCTGTAATGACTTGAGCACCTGTTAATACAGCAATATCTTCTAACATTGCTTTACGACGGTCACCAAATCCTGGAGCTTTAACCGCTACTACATTAAATGTTCCACGTAGTTTATTTAAAACTAATGTTGGTAATGCTTCTCCATCTACATCATCTGCAATAATTAATAATGCACGACCTTGTTGAACGATTTGTTCTAATAATGGAATAATTTCTTGAATATTAGAAACTTTTTTATCTGTAATTAAAATAAATGGATTATCTAAATGCGCAACCATTTTATCATTATCTGTTACCATATATTGAGATAAGTAGCCACGATCAAATTGCATTCCTTCTACAACATCTAGTTCTGTTTCAATTCCTTTTGATTCTTCAATTGTAATGACGCCATCATTACCTACTTTTTCCATTGCTTCTGCAATTAAACTACCGACTTCTTGAGAACCAGAAGAAATCGCTGCTACTTGAGCAATCGCTTCTTTTGATTCTACCGGGCGAGAAATTTTGTGTAATTCTTCTACAGCAGCACGTGTCGCTAATTCAATCCCACGACGAATGCCTACTGGATTTGCACCTGCAGTAACATTTTTTAATCCTTCACGAACAATTGCTTGCGTTAAAACTGTTGCAGTTGTTGTTCCATCTCCGGCAATATCATTTGTTTTAGAAGCTACTTCTGCAACTAATTTAGCTCCCATATTTTCAAAATGATCTTCTAATTCAATTTCTTTTGCAATGGTTACCCCATCATTTGTAATTAATGGTGAACCAAATGCTTTTTCTAATACAACATTACGACCTTTAGGTCCTAAAGTTACTTTTACTGTATTTGCTAAAATATCTACTCCACGTAGCATCGATGCTCTTGCATCTTCCGAAAACTTAATATCTTTTACCATTTTTCAGTTCCTCACTTTCTTATTGTACAATTGCAATAATATCTTGTTCTTTTACAATAATATATTCTTGACCGTCTAATTTAACTTCTGTTCCTGTGTATTTTTCAAAGACAACACGGTCTCCTACTTGAACTTGACGATCTTTTTCTTCTGTAAATTCACTCACAGCTAATACTGTCGCAAATTGTAATTTTTCTTGTGCAGCAGTTGGTAAAAATAATCCTCCCGCTGTTTTTTCTTCTTGCTCTACCATTTGAATAACAACTCGATCTTTTAAAGGTTTTAACATATTCATTCCTCCTTGATTTTTTTAGCACTCTTTATTCTTAAGTGCTAACTACATTACTATAGTACTCATTTGGTCAAAAAAAATCAAGAAAAATTACTTGAAAAATTCTTTATTATCTTGTAAGATTTTTTTAAGGAATACTAATGGGGAGGTTTTTTTATGATTAGTAAACGACAGTTTGTTGTACATTTTATTTTAGAAATTTTGATTACTAGTTTCTTTATTTTCTTAGCAGTAATACTTCTTCCTATTCGTGGTTGGGAATTTTCAACAATTTTTTGTTGTGTTTTTGCTACATTTAGTATTTCAAATGCAATTCGAATGTTACAATCTTATATTGCTATGAGAAAATTAATTAATGAAGCAGTAGATATAGTTAAAAAAAAATATCCATTTATAGAAGTAGATGAGGAAATTGAAGATGAAGATGCTTCAAAAGAATAAAAGGAGGTATCTCATTGAATAAACGTCTCTTATTCTATTCACTAGGCACTACTTTTATCCTTATAATTCTCGTTATACTTTATACGAGCTTAATTAATAAATCTATATTAGACTTTGTTTATTTTGGAAATACTTTAACGCTACTAAGTTTTCCTTTTTTAATTGTTGGCTTAACTCTATTAATCATTCAATCTGGAAACTTTGACTTTTTTCTATATAGTTTTCGTTCAAAGAAAAAAGGCTATGTTCCACAAAAGAAAAAATCGTATCAGTCTATCATTCATTTTTGTTTATGGACTTTTGCATTATTATGGATTATTTCAATTCTATTAACATTCCCAATAATTTTTAAATAATCAACGAAAAAAGTGACGTCTGTAACAACAGCACGTCACTTTTCTTATACTCACGAAGAAAATACTTGGCATAATAGATAAAGCATGAAACCGAAGGTTTACTACCTCCCTTAGATACTATATCGCAAAGTCTACTTCCCAAACGCCTCTCATAAACATCCGTCCAAACAGAAAAGACTTTGCATAGTAATACTAGTGATATAATCAGCAATTGCTGATTATATCACACGAAAAATTGAGACCAAGGCTCAATTTTTAGGCATGAAACAGCAAAGCTGTTTGCTGCCGTCGTCTATTACTATATTGCAAAGTCTATTTCTAGTTCTCCTCAAAATAATCGAACAAATCTTTCACGACGCCACTTCGAACAATCGTATCAATTTGCTTCAACGCAAAATAAACACTACTTGCACTTGAAGAACCATGAGCCTTTACTACAGGAGCCTTCAATCCAAATAAAACTGCGCCCCCAAATTGAGAATAATCCAAAGTATTTTTCAACGAACGGAAAGTATCCTTTAATAATAAAGCACCCAATTTACCAGTAATTCCCTGATTTAAAATATTTTCCTTTAATAAACTCATCATTGTTAAAGCAGTACCTTCAATCGTTTTTAAAACTGCATTCCCTGTAAAACCATCTGTTACAACAACATCTGCAATTCCATTTAAAATTTCTCTTGCTTCAACATTTCCGACAAAATTAATTGATGAATTTTCTTGAAGAAGTGGATAAACACTTTTTACTAAATCATTCCCTTTACCTTCTTCAGTTCCATTATTTAATAAACCAACTGTTGGATTTTCAATATTTAATACATATTTTGCATAATAAGAACCTAAGACTGCAAATTGTTCTAAATTTTGCACTTTACATTGAGCATTTGCACCCACGTCCATTAAAATAAATTGACGATTTTCTTTTCCAACAACGGGTAAAACTGGCATTAATCCTGGACGATCAATCCCTTTAATACGACCAACAATTAATAAACCACTTGCAAGTAATCCTCCCGTATTTCCTGCTGAAAATAGAGCATCTGCTTCGCCATCTTTCACAGCTTGAGCTGCAACTACCATAGAAGCATCTTTTTTACGACGAACAGCCTTAACAGGTTCATCTTCACTCGTTACTTTTTCACTACAATGAATGATTCTAATATTCGGCAATGCTTCTGTCATCACCGCTTGGATACTTTCTTGATCCCCATATAATTGAAATTCATTTTCTGAATATTCTTTTGCTGCTTGAATAACACCTGCTACAATTTCTTTAGGAGCATTGTCTCCACCCATCGCATCAATGGCAATTTTAACCATTTACAATTTCCTCCGTTTCACGACTTGTTTGTTCGATAAATTCTTGTATTTCTTTATAAGCTACACTGTCCTCTTCTTCGATAACAAATGTAATAGCATCTTCTCTTGCTTGTTCTAGTATATCATAATCTTGAACAATGTCAGCCACTTTAAACTCTGGAATTCCAGATTGACGAAGTCCAAAAACGTCACCTGAACCACGTAATTCTAAGTCTTTTTGACTAAGATAAAATCCATCTGTCGATTCACACATAATTTGCATTCTTTGTTTTCCTTGCTCTGTTTTAGGCGATGCAATCAAAATACACGTAGAAGCATGTTCACCACGTCCTACTCGTCCTCTTAACTGATGTAATTGAGCTAATCCAAATCGGTCTGCATCTAATATGACCATGACAGTAGCATTTGGTACGTCTACCCCTACTTCAATAACAGTTGTAGAAACTAGTACTTGTACTTCATTTTTTTGGAAGGCATTCATGACACTTTCTTTTTCATCACTTTTTAAACGTCCATGTAATAATCCTACTGACAAACGATTTTCAAATCGTTTAGAAATCATTTCATAAATTTCAGTCGCATTTTGAACATCTAAATTTTCACTTTCTTCTATTAAAGGAGAGATGACATAAGCTTGTCTTCCAGCTTGCACTTGTTTTTCAATATAATCATATACTTTTTCTAACTCTTGTTCTTTGACCCAAAATGTTTGAATCGGTTGCCGTCCTTTAGGAGCTTCTTTTAAGATGGATATATCCATTTCTCCAAAAGTGGTAATGGCTAGTGTTCTTGGAATTGGAGTTGCTGTCATTTGCAACACATTTACTCCTGTTCCTTTTTGAGCTAATTGTGCTCTTTGCTTCACTCCAAAACGATGCTGTTCATCAATGACAATAAACGCTAAATCGTGATAAATGACATCTTCCTGGAATAAGGCATGAGTCCCCACTAACAGTTGAAGTTCACCCTTTTCTAATTGCTCTAATAACTGCCGTCTTTCTTTTAAAGTTGTAGTTCCAGTAAGTTTTCCAACTTTTATTTCTGTTTCTTTTGTTAAAGCACAAATGGTTTCGTAATGTTGGTCTGCTAATAATTCTGTTGGAACCATTAAACATGCTT
This sequence comes from uncultured Granulicatella sp., assembly GCA_963515985.1. GTDB lineage: Bacteria > Bacillota > Bacilli > Lactobacillales > Aerococcaceae > Granulicatella. The sequence goes on along the minus strand of CAUQAL010000018.1, from coordinate 993 downwards.
GTTTTCCTGTTAAAGCAGTCGCTACCATCGCAATTGTAGCAACAACTGTTTTCCCACTTCCTACATCACCTTGTAATAAGCGACTCATTTCATACGGAGCTCTTAAATCAAAGCAAATTTCATTGACAACTTTCTTTTGTCCTCCAGTTAGTGTAAAAGGTAAAGTTTGAATAAACGCCTTTAATGCGGTATTTTCATATAAAATACTTTGTCCTTGTTTAGCATAATGCCTTTTCTTTTTTAAACTTTGTAATTTTAACTGGTAACAAAATAATTCTTGATATACTAATTGCTGTCTAGATTGTTTTGAATGACGTTCATCTTTTGGGAAATGCATTCCTTCCACAGCTTCTGGATGCGATAGTAATTGTCTTTTTTTCTGAATGGAAGCAGGTAATGGATTTGGAATATTTTCTTTATACAGCGGTAAAGCTGTTTGAATCAATTTCAACAATGTACTTTGTCGAATGGATTTATTTGTTCGGTATACCGCTTCAAAATTGGACGTTTCCTCTATATCTTCTTTAGTTGAAATAATTTTCATTCCCATTAAAGTGGAGCGTTTGGCATCCCATTTTCCAAAAATAATACATTCTTGATGTTGGATTAATTTATTTTTCAAATAGGGTTGGTTAAAAAAGGATACTTGGATAACTTGTTCTCCAATCGCCATTCGACAGGAAATTCGATTTTTCTTAAATCCATAATAATGAACGACTGGTTCCGTTACAATAATTCCTGCTAATGTCACTTTTTCTTGATCCATGATGGTTGAAACATCTCTTACTTGAAGGTCTTCGTATCGAAATGGAAAATGTGTTAATAAATCATAGATGGTGTCAATTCCTAAGTCATGTAATGGTTCCATTCGTTTAGGTCCGACTCCTGTTAAAAACCTTACGGATTGAAATATTGTTTTATCCATTTCTTCACCTCCAAACATTCTATTCTTTTATAGTTTAGAGAGGAAAAGACATACTGTCAACTGTTGTT
>CAUQAL010000017.1:0-23041 GCA_963515985.1 uncultured Granulicatella sp. | reverse complement strand
AGGAAACTTTGAGACCCTAGGCTCAAAGTTTAGGCATGAAACCGAAGGTTTGCTGCCGTCCTTTACTACTATAAAGAGAAGTCTAATTCGTTACGCACTCTCGTAAATAGTCGATAAAACAGAAAAGACTTCTTATAGCAGTATGCGTAACAGCAGCCACACTTGTGGCTACTGTTACTAGGAAATTTTGAGACTATAGGCTCAAAATTTAGCCATGAAACCGAAGGTTTGCTGGCGTCCTATACTGCTATGAAAGAAGTCTAATTCGTAATACTAACCTAGACGTTGACGAGCATCCGCTGCACGTTGGAACGCTTGTCCAATGTAGTTGATACATAACATCATTACTAAGATTAAAATTGTTGCAGGTAACCATACCCACATTTTATTTTCAATAATATCTTGCGTTTTCGCTGCAGAAATTAATGTACCTAAAGAAGGAGTTGTATATGGTAAACCGAAACCTAAGTATGTTAAACCAGTTTCAATACCGATATTTCCTGCTAAACGTAAAATTAAGTTAACAATGATTAATGAACTAATGTTAGGTAAAATCTCACGGAACATAATTTGTAAATCACTTGAACCTAAAGTCTTAGACGCATTTACATAATCTAAACTAGCTTCTTGCAACGTACGAGTTCTAAATAAACGAGCTGAACCAACCCAGTAGAACAATGTCATAATTAAAATAAAGTGGAATAATGTATAGTTTGGAATAACTGTTACGAATACGATGATAATCATTAATGTTGGTAAAATCATGATAAAATCAACAATACGCATTAATGTAGTATCAACCCATTTACCATAGTATCCAGAAATCAAACCAACGATAATCCCGATAATACACGTTAAAATTGTAATCGTGAAACCAATTGTTACAGAGTTACGAGCTCCGATGACTAACATCGCAAATACATCACGACCACCTTCATCAGATCCTAATAAAAATCCATTAACTCCTGGTGCTTTATAACGTTGTAAAATATTTACTTTCAAGGCAGTTGCTTCATTAATGAAGAACGGACCAATGTAAATAAATAAGAAAATTAAAGTTAAGATAATTAATGCTGCAAGAGCAATTTTATCTTTTAAAAATTCTCGCACAATAACCTGGAACCCAGTAGGTGGGGTAGATACGGTGCTTTCTTTTGTTACATCTTTTTTATCTTGCGCCATTTGCTACTCCTCCTTTTCTATTGTACGCGAACCCTAGGGTCAACGATACTCATAATAATATCAGATAATAATGTTCCTAATAGTGTTGCTGTACCAAATAGTAATAGCAACGCTAAGATAACAGAATAGTCACGAGATGAAATTGAACTTACGAATAAGTTCCCCATTCCTGGATATGAGAAGATGTTTTCAATAAACACTGAACCACCGATCAAACCTGTGAATTCATATCCTAAGAAAGCAGCGATTGGTAAAATTGAGTTACGGAAAATGTGACGGTTAAATACCACTTTTTCAGGAACCCCTTTAGCACGAGCTGTACGAACATAGTCTTGACTCTTCGCATCAATTACACCAGTTCTTAAATATTGAACTGTACCAGTTGTTGATAAAATCGCCATTGTTAATGCTGGTAATAATAAGTGGTGGAATCGATTAATTAAATAACCAATAGATCCTGGTGATACACCTGAATCAACTGAACCACGAGTTGGGAACCAACCTAGTGTATAACCAAATAACCATAATAGGATTAAGGCAAATACGAATGTTGGAATAGAATAAGTAATGAAGTTATACACAACGATTAACTTATCTGCCCATGAGTTTTGATAACGTCCTGCAACCATCCCTAAAGGTAATGCAATTAAATACGTTAAAATTAATGTTAATAATGATAACCAAACTGTATTACCAATACGTTCACCAATTAATTTAGTAACGGCATATTTATAAGTATAACTTTGTCCAAAGTCTCCTTGGAAAGCTTTACCCATCCAACGAACATATTGGATATACCATGGATCATAGAAACCAGCTTTCACACGCAAAGCTTCAATCGTATTTGGGTCTGTTTCAGGAGTAATTAAACCTGTAAATGGATCCCCTGGCATCATCTTAGCAATTAAGAATGCTAATAAACTTAAAATTAAAATTTGTGGCAACATTAGTAGCACACGACGTAATATAGTTTTCCACATAGTCTAGTTACCTCCCTTTGCTGACGGATTCAACGCAACAAAATGCGAATCTGACAATTGTTGTAAATCGAATACACGACCATTTTCGTCATAGTACATTGTTTGATTTTCTTGATAGAATTTCTCAGCTTCAATACGACGTAGTTTGTTCGCTTCACGGTTTACTGGGTCAATAACTGGAATGGCTGATAATAAACGTTTTGTATAAATATGTTGAGGATCTGCATAAATATCATTTGCTTTTCCTGTTTCAACAAAACGTCCACGATACATAATGAATAATTCATCACACATGTGTTTTACAACCCCAAGGTCATGAGAGATGAATAAATAACTTAAGTTAAATTCATCTTGAATACGTTTCATATAGTTTAATACTTGCGCTTGTACTGATAAGTCCAAGGCAGATACTGGTTCATCGGCAATAATTAAACGTGGATTACTTGCTAATGCACGAGCTACCCCAATACGTTGACGTTGTCCACCAGAGAATTGGTGAGGGTATTTTAATAATGCTTCTTCAGATAAACCGATAATTTCCATTAATTCGATAACTTTACGACGTTCTTCTTCTGGAGATAAACGGTCAAAGTTACGTAATGGTTCAGCCACAATATCTAAAATACGTTTTTTAGGATTAAAACTTGATAATGAATCTTGGAAAATCATTTGTACATTACGGTTGTAATCAGAAGTACGACGACGTGCTTTATTTGTCACATCTTGACCTTCATACAATACTTTACCGCTTGTAACTGGCTCTAAACCGATAATTGCTTTACCAATTGTTGATTTACCAGAACCTGATTCACCTACAAGTCCATATGTTTTTCCTTCTTCAATTTCCAATGTAACGCCATCAACTGCGTAAACATGATCCGTTACTCGGTTAAAGAAGCCACTTCTAATTGGATAGTGAACTTTTAAGTCTTCAATTCTAACAAAACCCATTATGCTTCCTCCCCTTCAAAATGGAAATTTTTATAACATGTACAACGAACAAAATGGCCTTTGCCAACTTCGTGTAATGTTGGATTTTCTTCATGTTCTTCAGCAGAAATCCATGGAATACGAGGAGCAAAACGGCATCCTGTACGTGGTAAGCTTGGTAATGGAGGAACTGTACCTTCAATTACGTGTAATTCTTGTCCTTCCGAACCAGCTTGAGGAATTGATTGTAATAATGAACGAGTATATGGATGTTTAGGATTTGTAAATAATTCCTCTACAGGAGCAATTTCTACGAATTGTCCAGCATACATCACAGCTACACGGTCAGCAGTTTCCGCAACTACCCCAAGGTCGTGCGTAATTAAAATAATTCCTGATTGTGTTTCTGCTTGAATTTCATTTAATAAATCTAAGATTTGTGCTTGAATGGTTACGTCAAGCGCAGTTGTTGGTTCATCAGCGATAATAATTGGTGGTTTACATGATAATGCAATCGCAATTACAACACGTTGACGCATCCCACCTGATAATTCATGTGGGTATTGTTTAAATGTACGTTGTGGATTTGGAATTCCTACTTGTGCAAGTAATTCTAATACACGTTCTGTACGTTGTTTTTCATCTAAATCTGTATGATATAATAACGCTTCGTCAATTTGAGCACCAATGGTCATTAATGGGTTTAATGAAGCCAATGGATCTTGGAAAATCATACCAATATCATTTCCACGAATTTTATTATATAAAGTTTCATTTAAATTCACTAAGTTCACATCATTATAAATAATGTCCCCAGTGATTTTTGTGTTTAATTTATTATGTAAACCCATAATAGTTGTTGCTAATGTAGATTTACCACATCCAGATTCCCCTACAATTGCTAAAATTTCATTCTTTTCTAAAGTTAATGAAACACCATCAACTGCATCATAAAAATCATCTTTAATACGAAATCCAACATGTAAATCGTTGATTTCTAATAATGGTTTATCGATAGCCAAATTCTATTCCTCCTTTGTCTGAATCGAAAGGTTCATTCCAACCTTCGTGTTTTATCATCTATGATTTCTAAAATTCAATAATGTAACTTGAACATTATTGATATTATACGTATTTTAAAACAAAAATGCAAATTGTATGACAATTCCATTTTTAAAATAACATATGATTATAATACCACGATTCTTTGAAAATTCCTATAATTTTCTACAGAATTTTTTAATAATTTCCTCATTTTTCTATAAAATGTTTTCAAAATTGAATGTTTTATTTTATTTTTTCTTTCAAACTTGAAAAATTAATTTTTTCTTATTTCAAGTTATAGTTATTTCGTATAATTATAACTTGAAAAAAGACTTTTAACAGTAGCTAGCGTCCTCTACTACTTGCTAAAAGTCCTATTATTTATACGCTTCACCTTATGATACGTACAAAATAGAAATGACTTTTAAAGTAGTATGCGTGAAGTTAGCCAACAATGGCTAACTTCACAAGGAAAATTCGAGACCGAGGCTCGAATTTTAGCTATGAGACTCGCATTTGCGAGGCTGCTAGCGTCCTCTATTACTTACTAAAAGTCAATTTCTAAAGACTATTTGACTGGATTATCTGCAACTAATTCTATTTCATTAATTGCATTTTTTTGATTATTCGAAGCTATATCCGTACTATAATATTTCACTCGTTTATTCACAGCTGTTATTTGATCACCAATTAAAGTTGGGAAAACATATGCTTGATCATGAACATATTTTTGCCATTCTTTATAAAATTCAATATTTTTAGCATCATCAAATGCAGCCTCAGAATTAATTTTATTGAAGATATCCGTTTGTTCCTTACTTACAAAGCGAGTAAAGTTAAACTTCGCATCTTCTCCATATAACCCTGTTGGATCTGGATCAAATCCTGTATTCCATCCTGCAGTATACATATCAATTTCTGGATCATTTGCTTCTACTTTATCATAGAAACTATTCACTTCCATCGTACGACCATTGACTAATTGAACATTTAATCCAATTTCTTTCCACCATAATAAATATTGTTGAATTAAGGATTCATTCGCATCATCACGAGTACGAGCAATAAAATTAATGATTAATTTAGAACCATCTTTATTTTCTCTTAATCCATCTCCATCAACATCTTTATATCCAGCATCATCTAACATTTTCTTTGCTTTTTCTGGATTATAAGAAAACCCTTCTTGGTCTTTATTATAAACATCTTTGAAGAATGGGATAATTAATGAATTTGTTCCTCTTTGCAATCCGTTATATAAGCTCTTTCCTGCCTGATTGATATCTAATGCATACGCAATTGCTTGACGTAAAACTGGGTCAGACATTTTGGCATTTGGATTCATCACATTTTTACTAATTGATCCATCCCATTTTCCTAATTGGAATGCTATATATTCATAAGCAGAATCCTCACTACTTAATAAAGTGACATTCGTTAAATCTTTAAAAGTATCAAATTGAGCTCTTGGCATTGAAGCAATATCATATTTACCTGCCTTCATTTCAGAAACAATACTATCTGGAGAAACAAGTTCTGCTACTACCTTATCTAATTTTGGTCTTCCTTTATAATAGTACTCATTCGCTTTATAAGTCACTGATTCCCCAGGAACAATTGATTCAATGGTAAAAGCACCTAACCCTACTACTTTTGTTCCACGAACATAATCGCTTTGTTCCCAATCTTTTACAGGAATCGTTGAAAAAATATGCTTTGGCATTATATAAGGACTAATCGGTCCACCTGCTAACTTCATAGACGGAGTCATTTCTTTATAATGAATTTTTACTGAATATTTATCAATTTTTTCTAAACCAGAAATACTAGATGCTTGTCCATTATGAAATTCTTCCATTCCTTCGATATTTTTGTAATTCGCATCATAACGAATACCTGTATAATCTTTATCTCCTATTCCTTCATAAGTAAAGATATAGTCATCAATGGTAACTGGTTGTCCATCAGACCATTTATAATCTTTAGAATTCAATGTTACCTTCACTGTTTTTCCAGAAACATCAAATTCAAGTGATGCTAAACCAGAGTTCACTAGCTTACGATTTTCGTCATGTTCAAACATTGTTCCATCAACATAACCTGCTAATGCAGTATCTGTTGAATCTGAAGCTAATTCATCAATAAAAAGGCCATTAAAAGGAGATGCACTTACAATGGCATACTTTAATGTTCCGCCTTTTATTGGTGTTCCTTCATGAGTAACTTCCTTTGCAAATGTTCTATCCTTTGCATTTGAGTCATTTGCTCCATTTGTAGAGTTTTTTGGAGAACAAGCTCCTAAAACAGCAACTACTGCAAGTGAGGATAAGATTGCCTTGCTTTGTTTTTTCATGATTTTCCACCCTTTTTGGTTTATTTTTATCACTACTATTTTATCATACTCCCCTATCGTTTCAAGCGCTTACAATTAATTCTCCCGAAACTCTAATAAACTCCTCATTAATTCCTATGAAAATCTCATATAAAATTTTCTTATAAAAAGAGCCATGAGACTATCCGTTGTAGCTCAAGCAACCAAAGCCAAGAATTGGTTTTAGTTGCACGAAAATTCGAGAACTAGGCTCGAATTTTAGCTATGAGACTCGCGAAAGCGAGGCTGCTAGCGTCGTCAGCTACAACAGATTCTATCTGTCCCCTCAATACAAAAAGAGCAATGATACTGTCCGCTGTAGCTCAAGCAATCAAAGCCAGAAATTGGCTTTGATTGCAGGAAACTTTGAGACTATAGGCTCAAAGTTTAGCCATGAGATTCGCATTGCGAAGCTGCTGGCGTCCTTAGCTACAGCAAACAGTATCATTGCTCGCCCGTAACAAAAAACTCGACTCAATGTATTTCACTGAGTCGAGAAAAAACGTGGGCTTATTTTACAGGTTCGTTTGCAGTTAATTGCAATCTAGCCATTGAAGATTTTTCATTATTAGAACCTAGTTTTGTATCATAGTATTTCACACGTTTGTTAACAGCAGTTACACTTTCCCCTGTAAGTGTTGGGAAAATAAATGCTTTTTCGTGTACATATTTTTGCCATTCTTTATAAAATTCAACGTTTTTCGCATCATCAAATGCTTCGTTTGAAGAAATTTTCTCAATAATCGCATTTCCTTCGGCACTTGTGTAACGTTGCATATTGAATTTAGCATCTTCACCGAATAATCCTGATGGATTTGGATCATAACCTGTTGACCAACCTGCTGTAAACATATCAATCTCAGGATCGTCTGCTTCAACCTTATCATAGAAGTTATTTAACTCAATTGTACGTCCAGTATATAATTGAACATCCAATCCAATTTCTTTCCACCATAATAAATATTGTTGGATTAATGATTCATTCGCATCATCACGAGTACGAGCTGCAAAGTTGATTTTTAATTTAGAACCATCTTTATTTTCACGTAATCCATCACCATCTACATCTTTATAACCAGCATCATCCAAGATTTTTTTAGCTTTTTCTGGATTATAAGCGAATCCTTCTTGATCTTTGTTATAAATATCTTTGAAGAATGGAATGATAATTGAGTTTGTACCATGTTGTAATCCGTTGTACAAGTTTTTACCTGCTGTATCTGGGTCAATCGCATAAGCAATTGCTTGACGTAATGCTATATCGCTCATTTTAGCATTTTCATTTACAATATTTTTTCCTTGTTCTTTATCCCATTTACCAAGTTTAAATCCAATATATTCATATGCAGATTGTAAAGAACTTACAAAAGTAACATTTGTTAAATCTTTAAATGAATCGTATTGAGCTGATGGCATACTTGCAATATCATATTTACCAGCTTTCATTTCTGAAACGATACTATCTGGAGAAACAACTTCCATCACTACTTTATCAAGGTTTGGACGGCCTTTATAGTAATTAGGATTTGCTGTAAAAGTTACAGATTCACCTGGTACCATTGATTCAATTGTAAATGCTCCTAGACCAACGTTAGATTTACCACGAACAGCATCACTTTGTTGCCATTCAGCTACAGGAATTTTTGAGAATACATGTTTTGGCATAATATAACTACTTACTGAACCACCTGCTAATTGCATTGAAGGTGTCATTTCTTTATAGTGAATTTTCACTGTATAATCATCTAATTTTTCTAAACCAGAGATAGTTGAAGCTGAACCATTATGATATTCATCCATTCCTTCAATATTTTTGAAGTCTCCATCATAACGTACCCCTGTATAATCTTTATGACCAATTCCTTCATAAGTAAAAATATAGTCATCAATTGTTACTTTTTCTCCATCTGACCATTTATAATCTTGTGAGTTTAATTTAACTGTTGCTGTTTTTCCTTCTACATCAAAAGAGATTGATGCTAAACCTGAATTTACTAATTTACGATTTTCATCATATTCAAACATTGATTCATCTATCATACTTGCTACAGATGAATCTGTTGTATCAGAAGCTAATTCATCAATGAATAATCCATTAATTGGTGATGCTGAAACAAGAGCATATTTTAAAGTACCACCTTTAATTGGTTCACCATCGTGAGTAATTTCAGAAACAAATTTTGATTTATCTGCTCCCTCTGTCGTTGAGGTAGTAGTTGTTGTTTTTGAACTACATGCCACCATCGTTAATGCTACTGCAGCGGTTGGTAACCAAAGCCATTTTCTTTTCATTATTTTCATCTCTCCTTAATAAAATCTTCTTTAAAAATTCAATTTTTAATTAAGATGTTATTATATTAACATATAATTTGGTTTTTGCAAGTATTTTTTAATCTTTTTTTAATTTATTTTCGCTTTATCTCATTTTTATGTAAAAAAGACTTTTCTCACACGAGAAAAGTCTTTACATTGAACTATTTAACTTGAGTATCTGATACTACTTCTATTTGATACAATGCTGATTTTGAATTGCTTGTTCCGATTCTTGTATCATAATATTTCACACGTTTATTAACGGCTGTTACTAAGTCCCCTACTAATGTTGGGAAAATAAATGCTTCATCATGAACGTATTGTTGCCATTCTTTATAGAATTCAACATTTTTAGCATTATCAAAAGCTTCTGTTGAACTAATGTTATTCATAATGCTATTTCCTTTATCACTTACAAAACGAGCAAAGTTGAATTTAGCAGTTTCACCGAATAAGTTTGATGGGTTTGGATCAAATCCTGTTCCCCATCCAGCTGTAAACATATCAATTTCTGGATCATCTGTTTGGACTTTTTCATAAAAGTTATTCGATTCAATGGTACGACCAGAATATAATTGAACATCTAATCCAATTTCTTTCCACCATAATAAGTATTGTTGAATTAATGATTCATTCGCATCATCACGAGTACGAGCTGCAAATGTAATACTTAATGGAGAACCATCTTTATTTTCACGGATACCATCGCCATCAACATCTTTATATCCAGCTTCTTCTAACATTTGTTTTGCTTTTTCTGGATTATATTTAAACCCTTCTTGTTCCGCATTATATACATCTTTAAAAAATGGAATAATGATAGAATTTGTCCCACGTAGTAAGCCATGATATAAACTTTCACCAACTGTATCCATATCTAATGCATATGCAATTGCTTGACGTAATACTGGATCACTCATTTTTGCATTTGGATCAGTAATGTTTTTGCCACTTGCTTTATCAAATTTTCCTAAGTGGAAAGCTACGTATTCAAATGATGATTTAAATGTACTTACTAAGTTCACATTTGTTAAATCTTTATAAGATTCATATTGAGCATTTGGCATTTCAGCAATATCATATTTTCCTGCTTTCATTTCTGAAACAATATTATCTGGAGATACAATTTCCATCACTACTTTATCTAATTTTGCACGACCCTTATAGTAATGTTCATTTGGAACTAGTGTTACTGATTCTCCTGGAATAATCGATTCTAATTTAAATGCCCCTAAACCAACGAATTTAGTTCCACGAACATATTCACTCTTATCCCATTCTGCAACTGGAATTGTAGAGAAAATATGTTTTGGCATAATATAAGCATTTAATGCGCCTCCTGCTAATTTCATAGAAGGACGCATTTCTTTAAAATGAATTTTTACAGAATAATCATCAATTTTTTCTAAACCTGATACTGAATCTGCTTTTCCTTCATGGAATTCTTTCATTCCTTCTACATTTTCATATTTACTATTATAACGAGAACCTGTGTAATCTTTATGACCAATTGATTGATAAGTGAAGATATAGTCATCAATCGTTACAGGTTGACCGTCTGACCATTTATAATCTTTAGAATTTAATGTAACAGTGACTGTTTTGCCTTCAATATCAAAATCAAGACTTGCTAAACCAGTATTTGTTAACTGTCTATTCTCATCAAATTCAAAAATACTTGAATCAATTTGTGAACTAATCGTTGAATCTAATGAATCTTGTGCTAATTCATCAATAAACACACCTTTAAAACCAGAAGATGCTACTAAAGCATATTTTAATGTTCCACCTTTAATAGCTTCTGCATCATTAATTGCTTCTGTTGCAAACTTTGTTTGTGTTCCTACTGGTGTTTTAGTAGCTGTTGTTTCTTTATTAGAACTACAAGCTGCTAAAGCTAATACTGTTGCTGCTGTTGTTACATATAACCAATTCTTTTTCTTCATCTCATTCCTCCAAATATTTCTTATTTCACATAAAGTTCTCATCTCCTTATGTCGAAATCATTCTATCATAAATTAAAATAAAAGCAAATTTTTTAATCTTTTTCACTTTATTTACTCATAATCGCATAAATTTCTAATAAAGTGTCTCTGTATCGTGGAAAAATAAAAAAACTCCCTCAAAGTAGCAACACAGATGCTACTTTGAAGGAATTCATATTTATATTCATACCATTAAACAGAGTAAGCTCACTGACTCAACGCAGCAGCTAAGCTATGAGACTCGCATTTGAGAGGCTGCTTACGTCCCTTACTACTTATAGGGAAGACATATACTAATTTAACGTACTTCCTTTAAAGAATGGCACAACACATAGACTTCCAGCAGTAGCGCAAGTACTAGAAGCCATTCCTTTGGCTTCTAGTACAGGAAAATTTGAGACCTTAGGCTCAAATTTTAGCAATGAGACTCGCATTGCGAGGCTGCTTGCGTCCTCCGCTATATTCGGGGAAGTTATATTCCTAAACGTACCCTCATAAATGAATGCAAAAAAATAGACTTCCCGCAGTAGTAAAAGTACAAGTAGCCACACTATTGGCTACTTGTACTGGGAAAAATCGAGACCAAGGCTCGATTTTTAGCCATGAGATTCGCTTTTGCGAAGCTGCTGGCGTCCCTTACTACTTATAGGGAAGTCATATAAAATAAATTATTAAGAAACCCAAACACCGTCACGATTAACTTTATAACCATCTGGTGTAGTTGTATTTGTTAATAATGCTCCAGATTTATTCAAGTAGTACCATTTATTTTTCACTTGAACCCAACCTGTTTCCATTTTTCCATCTTGATCTAAATAGTACCATTTATTAGAAACTTCTAACCAACCTGTTTCCATAGCACCTGTTTCATTTAAATAATACCATCCATTCTTATAATAGAACCATTCATTTCGAGCATATTTACCATCTTCTTTTAAGTAATACCATGAACTGTAATTTTCATCATATATCCATTCACTTGCTGCCATTGTACCATCATTTTTCAAGTAATAATCATCTTTCCAAGTGTTTTTAGCAGATGTTCCATCTTGTTTGAAATAGAACCATTTTTGATATTGTTCATCATAAATCTATTTATCTGTTACTTTTTGTCCATTTTCATCATAATAGAAATCTCCTTGGAATCCTACTTTTGTAGTTGGAGTTGACACACTAGTGTGTCCTTGTGAAGTTCTCACCGATTCTGTTGTAGGAATCTCTGCTTCTGGTAATGCTGGTTGTTCTGTTGACTCACCATTTACCCCACCTTTGAATTCTTGCAACGCTGGTTGTTCTGCCACTTCACCATTTACTCCACCTTTGAATTCTGGCAATTCTGGTTGAACTTCTGATTCACCTTTTTCTTCAATAACATCTTTAATTGGTAAGTATTTTGCAGTTAGTGTCGCATCTTTTTCCACAACTGGTAAAACTGCTTGAATAGATTCAGTTTGAAGGCGAATTTGATATTCTTTTTCAATAGATAAATCACTTAAATCATACGGATTTAAAACTAAAACTAGACGATGTCCTTTTTCAACTTTATATACATTTGGTTGTAAGTACATTGTATACTCATGGAATTCTCCAACTTTTGGTTCAATAGAATCTGTTGAAGAACTTGACTCATATTTAGAGTTTGGACTAGCTAAGTTAATCCAACCTTTTGCAATAACTTTTTGTTTAGTAGGAGCTGTCTTGAAATTCTTCACATCTAAGTTTTGAAGTGTTCCACCTTGCCAAAATGCACCTTGTACACCAGTATCATTTGCAGTACCATCTACTACTGCATTAAAATCTTTATCTGCAACATCCATTAATACTCCATACATTTGGAAATTATGACCTTCCCCTTTTTCAAGGGCTGCTTTAAAGGTAACTGGAATATTCCCTTTAATCGTTACATCTTCAGACACTTCTGCAGCATAACTTGCATTTGCTTTTGAAGAAACTCTTGAAATCTTTTCAAAACGATTTTCTTTATCTAATTTTGCACTAGCATAATCACTAGAAATTACTGTTTCTTTTTCTTTATTATCTGCTTTTAATACTAATTGATGGTCACTTTCCCAACTATTATAATCTGTCCAATGGTTCACATTATTATTATCTTGAACCATCACAGGTGGTAATGATTCCACTTTATTATCGACATCATATAAATAGTGAGAGAACCATTCATTTAATAAATCATAGTAATCTTGGCCATTTCGTTGAATACCATAACCTTGAGACATTTTAGCTGGGTAAATATGCTCCCCTTGATGAAGATACATTTTTGTTAATACGCCAGCTTTTTTCAAAGCTTGATACATTAATTCAACATGTTTTGTTTTTACATTATCATCGTTCAACCCATGTACTAATAACGCTGGAACTTTTAGTTGAGGATTTAATGTATAATCTCTTTCTTTCCATAAATCGCTATAGAAGTGTTCATGTTCTTTTTGATCATGATTTAATTGATTAATATAAGAAGAATAATTATTCCAAATCTTATACCAATCAGATTCTTCAAACATACGGCTTGTGACATAAATGGACAACCAAGATAAGTTACTAAATGGTTCAGAACTATATGGCGTTCCTTGACTATTAAAGTAATCATACCAAGAAGCAATTCCTGCAGCTGGAACAATTGTTTTTAATCCTTGAACCCCTGTTGCTCCTACTCCGAAAGTAGATGTACCTGCCCAAGATAAACCGGTCATGCCGACATTTCCATTTGCCCAATCAGCTTTAATTTCGATATTATTTTCTCTATCAGTAAACGCTCTTCGTTTTCCATTAATCCATTGAATAATATTTTTAAATGCTCCAATTTCTAAATCAGATCCAACAGTATTGTATCCTTCTGATTCTTTCGTACCTAAACCTGCACTTGAAACAAATACATATCCACGAATTAAGAAATAATCGTACCAGTTTAAATCTTCATAATCATTAAATTGTTCCCATTCATTATAATAATACCAAGAAGAAGAACTTGCATTTTTAGCTGCTTCAAGAGTAGATTGTACACCCGTAGGTACTCTACGTTTTGGTTTTCCACGTAACCAATTCATATCATAAGTACCATTCGTTGGTAAATTATGACTTTCTAATGTTACATGGTTCTCATCTAATGTTCCTGCTACATAAGGTCTTGCTTCAAAAATAGTTGAAGCCTTGTAATCTCCTTGAGCTACCGCTTTAGGCATTTGAACAATCGCTTTAACTAGGTCACGTTTTCCATCTCCATCTGTATCATAATCTGTTTCTACAAATACCGGGAAACGAACAATATCACTTTTATCAAATGAATACTCATCTGGATTTAATTGCCCTGTTGAATAAGGAAAAATTGGTTGAGCTTTCCCATTTAAAAATAAAGGTGATTTCTTTTCAGCACGATAAGCATCATGAAGTTTTTGAGCGATTGAAATTAATGAATCAAATTCTGTAATCACTTGAGAAATATCTTCACCTGGTTGAATCAAACCTAGGCTTTCTGCAAATCGTAATTGATCACTTTCAGTTTGTCCAATTAATTTTTGGGATGTATCTGCCCATTGTAATAATTCTAATACCGCTTCTTTTTTCGTTACTTGGCGATTTGCAAAATTAGGTTTCTCTTTTTCTTCTAATTTGGGTTTTGAACTAGCTTCACTACCTTCTCCTGCTTTAGGAATTGTTACTTCACTAGTTGGTGTTGTAACAGTAGTTGAACTAGCTTCTTCCGCTAACACTCCTCCATTAGAAAGTAATGTCATTAAGACAACTGCGGAAGCTCCCACTAACTTCCAATTCCATCTACGTTTTTTTATTTCCATTGTATATCCTCCTTATAAGAATGCGCTTTCTTAAATACAGATTAACACCTTTCAACGATACAGTCAAATAATATTGTTTACGCTTACATTATATAGTAAAGTCATATTCTTTTATACACTCTAATAAATGAGTACAAAAAATAGACTTCCCGCTGTAGCTAAGCCAAGAGACTCGCTTTTGCAAGGCTGCTTGCGTCCTCCGCTACTTAAGGGAAGTCATATAAATTTATTTAACTGAATTTTCGGAAACCAACTCAATTTGATACAACTCAGATTTAGCATCTTTCGTACCAATTTCAGAGTTCATGAATTTCACACGTTTGTTCACGGCAGTTACAGATTCACCAATTAAAGTTGGGAAAATGAATGCTTGATCGTGAACATATTTTTGCCATTGTTTAAAGAACTCCACATTCTTCACTTCATCAAACGCTTCAATCGAACCAATCTTACCAATAATCTCATTACCCTCTTGGCTTACAAAACGAGAGAAGTTGAATTTAGCTGTTTCACCAAATAAGTTGGCTGGATTTGGATCATTACCAATTCCCCATCCACCCGCAAACATATCGATTTCCGGATCATCCGCTTGAATTTTTTCATAGAATAGACTTGGTTCAAGTGTACGACCTGTATATAGTTTAATATCTAAACCAACTTCTTTGAACCATAATAGATATTGTTGAATTAACGCTTCATTTGCATCGTCACGAGTACGAGCTGCAAAGTTGATTGATAATTTAGAACCATCTTTATTTTCACGTAATCCATCACCATCTATATCTTTATATCCGGCCTCATCTAATAATTGTTTTGCTTTTTCTGGATTATAATCAAATCCTTCTTGATTTGGATTATACACATCTTTAAACGATGGAATAATAATTGAATTTGTTCCACGTTGTAAGCCATTAAAAATACTTTCACCAGAAGCATTGTTATCAATAGCATAAGCGATTGCTTGACGTAATACTGGGTCACTCATTTTAGAATTTGGATCAGTAATATTTTTGCCTTGCTCTTTATCAAATTTTCCTAAATGGAATGCGATATATTCATATTGAGAGGCAAAGGAACTAATAAAGGAAACATTCGTTAAATCTTTATACGCTTCAAATTGAGAATTCGGCATTGAAGCAATATCGTAATTACCAGATTTCACTTGAGAAACAACTGTATCAGGAGATACAACTTCCATCACAACTTTATCAACTTTTGCACCACCTTTATAAAAATGTTCATTCGGTACTAATGTTACGGATTCTCCTGGAACAATTGATTCAATTTTAAATGGTCCTACACCTACGCCTTTTGTTCCACGAACATATTCACTTTTCTCCCATTCAGTGATAGGAATTGAAGAAAAGATATGTTTTGGTAATACATAAGATGGTAACGAACCACCTGCTAATTGCATTGAAGGTCGCATTTGTTTGAAGTGAATTTTAACAGAGTAATCATCTAATTTTTCTACCCCAGAAATTGAACTAGCTTCACCACTATGGAATTGTTCCATACCTTCAATATTTTGATAATTGCCATTGTATCGAACGCCCGTGTAATCTTTATTTCCAATTGCTTCAATTGCGAAAATATAATCATCAATTGTTAGAGGTTGTCCATCTGAAAATTTGTAATCTTTTGAGTTTAGTTTTACTGTTGCTGTTTTTCCTTCGATATCAAATTCAACAGATGCTAAACCTGTATTGGTTAATCGACGGTTATCATCAAATTCAAATAATGTATTATCAATTTGAGATGTAATCTGGGAATCAACAGAATCTGATGCTAATTCATCCATAAACACTCCTTTAAAAGGAGCTGGTGAAACAATCGCATATTTTAATGTTCCTCCTTTAATAGGTGTTCCATCATGAGTTATCTCTGATGCAAATTTCATTTTTGGTTGTGGTTTTGCACTTGTCGTAGTTGCATCACTTGATTGTCCTTTCCCGCCACAAGCTGCTAATGTTACAGCTACAGCTGCAGTTGATAAAAATAATAGACCTTTTTTCTTCATAAAATCCTCCAAGTAAATCATTTCGAATGAACTCGATAAAAAAATAAGAGACCATAGTGGTCTCTGTATACAAAAAGACCACGTAAGTTCTATTGTATTAGAATCTACGTGGTCGAGTTCATTCATGATATTAGTTTGCCACATAGATACAATTTCACGACAATGAAGGTTGTATCTATATGTACAAAATGTACGTTAAGAACAACCTATATCTAGTGGCTTTGCCAACGAGTATTTAATTGTAATTGTAATTTGAATACTTGATGCATGTTCTTAACTCCTTTTCTTGTGATGGAGCTTATTATGCACCGATTTAAATCGATTGTCAACAACTTTTTTCTGAAAATTTTCGAGTAATTTTTTTGATACTTCGAAAAAGCCAATATTATCAACGAAAAAAGTGTTATTTCTATTATAAAAAAATATATTAATTATATAAAAAAAGACTCCCCACAGTAGAGGAGCCATGAGATTCGCTTCGCGAAGCTGCTGGCGTCCTCCGCTACTTACAGGAAAGTCATATTCTTTTACATATCCTCATAAATGAATGACAAAAAAATAGACTTCCCGCAGTAGCGCAAGTACTAGAAGCCATTTCCTTGGCTTCTAGTACAGGAAAATTTGAGACCCTAGGCTCAAATTTTAGCAATGAGACTCGCATTTGCGAGGCTGCTTGCGTCCTCCTCTACTTACAGGTAAGTCATATGTCTAAACGCACCCTTATAAATGAATGCAAAAAACATAGACTTCCCGCTGTAGTAAGAGTACAAGTAGCCACGCTATTGGCTACTTGTACTGGGAAAAATCGAGACCAAGGCTCGATTTTTAGCCATGAGATTCGCTTTTGCGAAGCTGCTGGCGTCCCTTACTACTTATAGGGAAGTCATATAAAATTATTTAGTAGCTGTTTCTGAAACAACTTCAAGTTGGTATAAAGCAGATTTAGAATCTTTATTACCAATTTCTGAGTTCATGAATTTCACACGTTTGTTCACAGCAGTTACAGAATCACCAATTAAAGTTGGGAAGATGAATGCTTGATCGTGAACATATTTTTGCCATTGTTTGAAGAATTCTACATTCTTAGCACTATCAAACGCTTCAGTTGAACTAATTTTAGCCATGATATCGTTACCTTCTTGGCTTACGAAACGAGCAAAGTTGAACTTAGCAGCTTCACCGAATAAGTTAGATGGGTTTGGATCATAACCTGTTCCCCATCCACCAGCGAACATATCGATTTCTGGATCATCCGCTTGAACTTTTTCATAGAATACATTTGATTCAAGAGTACGGCCAGTGTAAAGTTTTACATCTAAACCGATTTCTTTCCACCATAATAAATATTGTTGGATTAATGATTCATTTGCATCGTCACGAGTACGAGCTGCAAAGTTGATTGATAATTTAGATCCATCTTTGTTTTCACGTAATCCATCGCCATCTGTATCTTTATAACCAGCTTCATCTAACATTTGTTTAGCTTTTTCTGGGTTATAGTCGAATCCTTCTTGATTTGCATTATAAATATCTTTAAAGAATGGGATGATGATTGAGTTTGTTCCACGTTGTAAACCATGATACATACTTTCACCAGCTGCATTAATATCTAATGCGTAAGCTAATGCTTGACGTAATACAGGATCTTTCATTTTAGCATTTGGATCAGTGATATTTTTACCTTGTTCTTTATCGTATTTTCCTAAATGGAATGCGATATATTCATATTGAGAAGCAAATGAACTAATGAATGAAACGTTTGTTAAATCTTTGTATGCTTCATATTGAGCACTTGGCATTGAAGCGACATCATAGTTACCAGCTTTCATTTGAGATACGATTGTGTCTGGAGAAACAACTTCCATTACAACTTTATCTAATTTAGCACGGCCTTTGTAGTAATGTTCGTTTGGTACTAATGTTACAGATTCACCAGGTGTAATTGATTCAATCTTGAATGGTCCAAGGCCTACACCTTTATTTCCACGTACATAGTCACTCTTTTCCCATTCAGCAACTGGAATAGTTGAGAAGATATGTTTTGGCATTACATAGTAAGGTAAAGCACCACCTGCTAATTGCATTGATGGACGCATTTGTTTGAAGTGAATTTTCGCTGAGTAGTCATCTAATTTTTCTACACCAGAAATTGAGCTAGCTTCACCACTGTGGAATTTATCCATTCCTTCAATATTTTGGTAGTTTGAATTATAACGAACACCTGTATAGTCTTTATGACCGATAGCTTCAATTGCAAAAATATAGTCATCAATTGTTAAAGGTTGTCCATCTGACCATTTATAGTCTTTTGAATTTAATTTAATTGTTGCAGTTTTACCTTCAACATCAAATTCAATAGAACCCAAACCTGTATTTGTTAATTTACGGTTTTCATCGTATTCAAATAATGTAGTATCAATTTGAGATGTAATAGATGAATCTGTTGAATCAGATGATAATTCATCCATGAATAATCCTTTAAATGGTGATGCTGAAACTAATGCATATTTTAATGTTCCACCTTTAATTGGTGTACCTTCGTGAGTTACTTCAGATGCATATTTAGTTTTTGGTTGTGGAGTTCCACCTGTTGTAGTAGAATCACTAGATTGTCCTTTTCCACCACATGCTGCTAATGTTAAAGCCACAGCTGCAGTTGAGAAAAATAATAGTCCTTTTTTCTTCATAATTTCCTCCTGACTGTCAGAACTATATCAGAATTGTCTGACAATTAAATTAACTTCCTATACTTTAACAGTTTCTTAACAAAAAAGCAATCATTTTTTCTTATTTTTTTTTAATTTTTTTATAGAAATTTTATCATCTGTTATTTATTCTTTATCATATCTATTTTCAGACATAAAAAAGAGACGATTGAACTCGTCTCTTCTGATACATTTCTTATTTATTTAATGGAGTTAAAGCAATAAATGCTTCAATAGACTCTGCTACTTCTGCTAATGCTTTCTTCCAGAATTCTGGAGTACTTACATCTACTCCTAAAACTTTAGCAGTATCTTCTACACTTGATACAGTAGTTGCACGAAGTAATTCTTGATATTTTTCAACAAAGCCTTCTGGTTGTTCTTGGTAAATGGCATATAATCCTTTAGAGAATAATCCACCAAATGCATATGGGAAGTTATAGAAACTTAATCCAGTGCTATAATAGTGAGGTTTACATGCCCACATATATGGATGTAAATAAGATTGATCTAGTCCATCTCCGTACGCTTCTTTTTGTGCAGATAACATCATTTCTTCTAAATCTTTAGAGAACATAAATGATTGTTCACGATTTTCAAATACTGCTGATTCGAATAAGTAACGAGAATAAATATCGACAATAATTTGAGTTGTATCTTGTAATTGAGATTCAATTAATGCGATTTTTTCTTCATCACTCGCTTCTTTAATTGCTGTATTCATAATAATGTTTTCATTAAATGTTGAAGCTGTTTCTGCAACTGGCATTGAATAATCTTGGTTTAATGGACGATGGTTTTCAATGTGTAACCCATGATAAGCATGCCCTAATTCGTGCGCTAATGTTACAACATCACTTAATGATCCAGTAAAGTTTGTTAACACACGTGATTGTTTAATCATTGGTAAGTTTGCACAGAATGCTCCCCCAACTTTTCCTTTACGAGGGTAGAAATCAATATAGTGTTTATCGAAGAATTCTTCTGTCATTTCTGCTAAATCAGCTGAGAATGTTTTGAAGTTTTCAATTAAATAATCTTTTGATTCTTCCACTGTAAATGTACGACTGCTGTTTCCAACAGGTGCAAATAAATCATAGAATGGTAATCCATTTTCATGACCTAATAAAGCTGCTTTATGGCGTAAATATTTTCTAAAGTTTGGTAAATATTCACGGATTGCTTCTAATAGTGCATCTAAAGTTTTACGACTCATACGAGAAGCTTCTAAAGTATGTGCTAATGGAGATTCAAATCCACGTAATTGCGAAGTCGTTAATACTTCTTTTTTAATATGGTTTAATGAGAAAGCGATTGGTTCTTTAATCGCATCATACATTTTCAATTCTGCTTCATACGCTGACTTACGTACTTCTGCATCGCTATCATATGCTTTACCACGAATTTCACTTAAAGTAACTACTTCACCTTTATATTCACCTTGAGCACTTGACCACATGAAGTCGAATAATTGAGACCAAGCTTTTCCGCCACTAATAGACATTTTTGCTAAAACTTCTTCTAACTCATCACTTAATAAGTGAGTCGCATCTTTTTTAGCTTCTTCAAAATAATAACGATATTCTGCTAAGAAAGGATCTGTTGTAATATCTGTTTGAATCGTTCCTAAAAATTTTGAAACTTTCGCATAAGTAGCTTGTAAATCAGCTGAAACTCCTGCTAATTGTACTTCCACTTGTGTCGCTGTTTCATGCGTTGTATCTGTCGCTAATGTTAAATGAATATAATTATATAAACGACCTGTTAACACTGTTGATTCTTCTAATAATTTTACAACTTGTGTAATTCCTTCAATCGAATCTTCTAGTGGTAAACTTTCAAATTTTCCTTTTAACGCTTTATAAGCTTCTACATCTTGTTTAAATTCTTGACTTTCAAATGATGGATATAAATCTTCTAATGTCCATTCATACATCTTTCATTCCTCCTCTTTTTTGTGTATCTTTTATTATACTGTATTTAGTACACTTTTTCCATGATAGGATTAATTTTTCAATGATTGTACAGGTGCTGGAATTCTTCCTCCACGGTTGACGAATAAATCACAATTTCCCTCTTTAACAGGCATAATTGGAGCATATCCTAACAATCCACCAAACTCTACAGAATCTCCTACTTTTCCACCAGGAACAGGGATAATACGTACGGCAGTTGTTTTTGTATTAATCATTCCAATAGCAGCTTCATCCACAATAATTCCTGAAATCGTAGTAGCAGAAGTATCCCCAGGTACAGCAATCATATCTAATCCAACCGAACATACAGCAGTCATTGCTTCTAATTTATCTAATGTTAAAACACCGTTGGCAGCTGCTTCAATCATTCCTTCATCTTCTGAAACAGGAATAAATGCTCCGCTTAATCCACCAACTGCAGAACTAGCCATCATACCACCTTTTTTTACAGCATCATTTAATAATGCTAAGGCTGCTGTTGTACCATGAGTTCCTGTCACTGACAAGCCCATTTCTTCTAAAATACGAGCGACTGAATCCCCTACTGCAGGAGTTGGTGCAAGAGATAAGTCTAAAATTCCAAATGGAATGCCTAACATTTGACTTGCTTTTTGACCAATTAATTCTCCAACACGAGTAATTTTAAATGCAGTTTTCTTAACAATTTCAGCAATTTCCGTTAATGTTTCAGCTTCATGATTTTCAAGGGCTGCTTTTACAACTCCAGGACCAGAAACTCCCACATTAATGACCGCATCTGCTTCTCCACTTCCATGGAAAGCTCCCGCCATAAATGGATTATCTTCTACTGCATTACAGAAAATTACGACTTTAGCACAGCCAAATCCTTCTGGAGTAGTTTCAGCTGTTTCTTTAATGATTTCTCCAACTAATTTTACTGCATCCATATTAATTCCTGCTTTTGTAGAACCAATATTCACAGAACTACATACGATATCCGTAACTTTCATGGCTTCTGGAATCGAACGAATTAACACTTCATCTGAAGGACTCATTCCTTTTTGAACTAAGGCAGAAAATCCCCCAATAAAAGATACGCCAATGGCTTTTGCAGCTCTATCCAATGTTTGTGCAATAGATACATAGCTATCTGCTTTTGTTGCCGCTGCAATTTGCGCAATTGGTGTTACAGAAACTCGTTGGTTTACAATCGGCACACCATATTGCAGAGATAATTCATGTGCTGTTTTTACTAAATCTTTTCCGACACGAGTAATTTTATTGTAAATATTTTGATTTAAGACATCAATATCTGGATGAATACAATCATGTAAATCAATCCCAATTGTAATTGTACGGACATCGAAGTTTTGTTCTTTAACCATCGAAATGGTTTCTAAAATCTCACTATGTTGAACCATTTCTTCACCTAACCAATCCGATGCATCGCTTCAAAAATTTCATGATTTTGAATACGGATATCTAATGCTAAAGTTTTTCCTTGTTCATGTATATAAGGAGCCAATTCTACAAATGGCATTTTACTTGTGGATACATCTACTAAAATCAACATTGTAAAATATTCTTCCATAATTTCTTGAGAGATATTTACAATATTAATATTTTGTTCTGCTAATAATTTTGACACTTCATAAACAATACCGACACGATCTTTGCCGACAACGGTTACGACTGCTTTCATTTTCTCACTCCTTTTATAAAGTTGTTTCTATTGTATCGAATTTTCAAAAAAAATCCTAGT
>CAUQAL010000016.1:0-23559 GCA_963515985.1 uncultured Granulicatella sp. | reverse complement strand
AAAGCAACGAACCGTCAATGGGTTGGTCGTCGTGATGAAAGCTATGATGAATGGATTTCACCAGTTGGTCGTGTTATCGATTCACAATTATCAGAACACCAAGCAGAAGGATTCTTAGAAGGATATGTATTAACAGGTCGTCACGGATTCTTCGCTTCATACGAATCATTCTTACGTGTTGTAGACTCAATGATTACTCAACACTTCAAATGGTTACGTAAATCTAAAACTCACGCTCCATGGCGTAAAAACTATCCATCATTAAACTTGATTGCAACATCAACAGTGTTCCAACAAGACCACAATGGATATACTCACCAAGATCCAGGTTTATTAACTCACTTAGCTGAGAAAAAACCAGAATTCGTACGTGAATATTTACCAGCAGATACAAACAGCTTGATGGCAGTTATGGCTGAAGCTTTAAGTTCAGAAGATAAAATTAACTTAATCGTTTCATCTAAACACCCACGTCCTCAATTTTACTCAGTAGAAGAAGCTAAAGAATTAGTAAGCGAAGGATACAAAGTAATTGACTGGGCTTCAACTGTTAAAGATGGCGAAGAGCCAGATGTAGTGATTGCTGCTGCAGGTACTGAACCAAACTTAGAAGCATTAGCAGGTATTTCAATCTTGCATAAACAATTCCCAGAATTGAAAATCCGCTTCATCAACGTTGTAGATATCTTAAAATTACGTTCTCCAAAAGTTGACCCTCGTGGTTTATCTGATGAAGAATTTGATAAATTGTTTACAGCTGACAAACCAGTAGTATTCTGCTTCCACGGATATGAAGGTATGATTCGTGATTTATTCTTCGATCGTAACAACCACAATGTTTATATCCACGGTTACCGTGAAAACGGAGATATTACAACTCCATTCGATATGCGTGTTCTTTCTGAAATGGACCGCTTCCACGTTGCAAAAGATGCTGCAGTTGCTGTATATGGTGACAAAGCTAGCGAATTTGCTGCGAAAATGGATGAAACAGTGGAATTCCACCACAGCTATATCCGTGAACATGGTGAAGATATTCCAGAAGTAGTAAGCTGGAAATGGGAAAACGTTAATAAATAATAACGATTTTGATTGAATAGGGCAGTCGTCTGACGATAGATTTCTATCTGAGGGCGAGCCCTATTTTTGTAGACAAATGAAGCAAACTTTAAATTCAATATTTTAAAACAGAAAATATATTTATCGTATATTGACAAATAAAAGGTGAGTTTGCTAAGATATTCACACAAGTAAAGGGGAGTGAAAATGATGAGTAAAATGAAGTTTTTATTAGGTGCGATGGCGTTATCAACTTTTGTAGCAACAAACAATGTTCAAGCTGCTGAAAATGAAGGGATCATTTCAAAATGTGCAGTTGAAGAGAAAGCTCTTGTTAAAGGGAATGCACATGTACCTGTATCGAAGTGTGGACAACCATTTAGATATAGTACGCCTGAATGGAAAGTTGAAAAAGACGGCAGCAAAGTATTATATCGTGATGGAAAACGTGCGTTAAAATGGCAAGCGGTAGACAATACTTGGGTATTTATTGGAGATGACTTCAAACCTGTAAAAGGTTGGCAAGTATTGCCAGTTGTTCAACAAGGAATGATTAATGCTGTGGAAGGCGACGATATTTATTCGAGTGTACCAGATAAAGGGTATTTTTACTTTAATGAACAAGGCTATTTACAAGAAGAATGGGTATTTGATGATGGACATTGGTACTACATTCCAGAACGTGGTGTTGTTTCAAAAGGTTGGGTAGAAGTAAAAGATAAATGGTATTATTTCGATACATCTGGAAGAATGCAAACAGGTTGGAAAATGCTGAATGGAGTTTGGTATTACTTAAATGAATCTGGTGCAATGGAAACTGGCTGGGTTCAAGTAGATGGAAAATGGTATTACTTCAACACTTCAGGTAGAATGCAAACAGGTTGGGTGCAATGGAATGATGCTTGGTATTATTTTGCACCATCAGGCGAAATGAAGACAGGATGGGTTGAGTCATCTGGCAAATGGTATTTCTTAAAAGACAGTGGTCAAATGGCTGTTTCTGAAAAAACATCAGATGGCTATCAAGTAGATGCAACTGGAGCATGGGTTCGCTAGCAAAAGCAGTTGACAGTTTCAAGGATTGTCAGTATACTGATAACAATTAAATCGAGAGCAATGATCAAGCGCAGTAGAGACTAGCATCGGAGCAAAAAGAGAATTGTCGGTAGGTGCAAGACAATCCAACCTAGAATCGAAGTACACTTGAGAGCAAACTGTGACAAACAGCGTCTATCCGCGATAAGGATTTGAGAGGTAGTTTTTAACTACAATATGGGTGGTAACACGGCAAAGTCGTCCCTAATAGCTTTTTGGGCTATTAGGGACTTTTTTATTTGCTAGAAAACTGTGCAAGAAAATTGTAACAATATAAGGAGGATTTGTATGAATATTATTGATGATTTAATGTGGCGTGGAGCCATTAATCAAATGACAGATGAAGAAGGGCTGCGTCAATTAACGCAAGAAAAGGCAGTTTCACTATACTGTGGTGTGGATCCAACAGGAGATAGTATGCATATTGGACATTTAATTCCATTTATGATTTTACGTCGTTTCCAATTAGCGGGTCACCGTCCAGTTATCGTTATTGGAGGAGCGACAGGTTCCATTGGAGATCCAAGTGGTCGTACAAGTGAACGTGTGTTACAAACAAAAGAACAAGTACAACATAATGTAGAAAAATTAACAGCTCAAATGAAACGTTTATTCTTAACAAGTCAAGAAGACCAAGAAGCAGTTCGTTTAGTGAATAATTATGATTGGACAAAAGAGCTATCATTATTAGATTTCTTGCGTGACTATGGGAAACATTTTAACTTAAATACAATGTTAGCAAAAGATGTTGTTGCAAGTCGTTTAGAAGTAGGGATTTCATTTACAGAGTTTTCTTACCAAATTTTACAATCGATCGACTTTTTACAATTGTTCCGTAAAGAAGATGTTCAAGTGCAAATTGGTGGAGCTGACCAATGGGGAAATATTACAGCCGGTTTAGAATTAATTCGTAAAGTGGAAGGAGCAGAAGCTCGTGCTTATGGATTAACAATTCCATTGATGCTGAAATCTGATGGTACTAAATTCGGAAAATCAGCTGGTGGTGCAGTATGGTTAGATTCAGAAAAAACAACTCCATATGAATTTTACCAATTCTGGTTAAACCAAGATGACCGTGATGTGATTAAATATATTAAATACTTTACATTCTTAGAAAAAGAAGAAATTGAAGCATTAGAAGTTTCTGTACAAGAAGAACCACATAAACGTCAAGCGCAAAAACGTTTAGCAGAAGAAGTGACACGTTTTGTACATGGTGAAGCAGCATTACAAGATGCCTTGAAAATTACAAATGCTTTATTCACTGGAAATGTTCAACAATTAAATGCGGATGAAATTGAACAAGGATTCAAAAATATGCCAACATTTGAAAGTGAAAAAGTAGAACAAAACTTAGCAACGTGGTTAGTAGATTTAGGAATTGAGCCAAGCCGTCGTCAATCTCGTGAAGATATTCAAAATGGTGCCATCTCTATTAATGGAGAAAAAATTACAGATTTAGAACATGTTTGGACTCCAGAACAATCCTTTGAAGGACGTTTTGTACTAGTTCGTCGTGGTAAGAAAAAATATTTCTTAGTTAAATTAAAATAGTATCTAGTAAAAAGGTTAGAGAAATCTAGCCTTTTTTATGTTATTGCCATGAAAAATATGACAGATCAAAGGATTGAAAAGGCGATTATATCAGCTATAAAACGAAATGTTACAGTTTTGTTACAATGAAGATACAATTCTGCGAAAATTAACATAAGGCTTTAGTCCTATGTTATGATGATACCAGTCAAGATTATAAGCACTTTCATATAGTGCCTTTTATATAAATAAAACCGTTTGGAGGGAATCATTTGAATAAGAGGTTATTAACTTTCGTAGTAACAGGAACAGCGTTAGCATTAGGTACATTAGCACCTTCAGTAAACGCTCAAGATATTGATTCGCAAATTAACTCAGCAAATTCTCAAATTCAAAATTTAAATAATCAAAAACAAGCAGTAGCAGGACAAGTTGAACAATTATCTCAAGATTTAACAAATGTACAATCAAGAATTAATTCAGTTCAAGCAGAACAAGAAACTGCTAAAGCAAACTTAGAAGTATTAAAAGCAGAAATTTCAAAACTTGAAACATTAATTGCAGAACGTAATGAAAGATTAAAAGATCAAGCTCGTGCTGTACAAGTAAATGGAGCTCGTTCATATGTTGACTTCTTACTAAATGCAGATTCAATTACAGATGTAGTAAATCGTATTGGAGTAATTGTTGACTTAGTAGGTGCAAACCGTCAATTAATGCAAGAACAAGCTCGTGATAAAGAGCAAGTTCAAACAAAAGAACAAGCTCAAAAAGATAATTTAGTAAAACAAGAAGCAAATGAGGCACAATTACAAAACTTACAATCTGAGTTAAGTGCAACATTTAATAAACATAAAGCAACTTTAGCAAATCTTTCAAACGAAGAATTAGAAGCAATTGCAGCTCGTGATGGCTTAGTTCAAGAAAAAGAAAGATTAGCAGCAGAAAAAGCTCGTGCAGATGCTGAAAAAGCAGCAGCACAAAAAGCAGCAGAAGAAGCTAAAGAAGCAATGTTGAAAGCGACAGAAGAAGCAGTTGCTAAAGCAGCAGCGACTCCTGCAGCAGCTACAGCATCAACTCCAGCTACAATTGCAGCGAAGAGTGAAGCAGCTTCAACACCAGCTAAAGCAGCAAATATCGTGGTAGGTGGATCATTTGCAGCTCCAGACCCATCATTTGTAGCAGCTTTAAACGGTGGTTACTTCGGACAATGTACTTACTATATGTATAACCGTTTTGCTCAATTAGGTTCTCCAATTAGAACTACAGGATTAGGAAATGCAGCTGAATGGCCAGCAAACGCTGCAGCAGCAGGTTACGGAGTTTCTTCAACTCCTCGTGCAGGTACAGCAATTGTATTCCAACGCGGTGTAGGTGGAGCAGACCCTGTGTATGGTCACGTTGGATTCGTTGAACGTGTAAATGCTGATGGTTCATTATTTATCTCTGAAATGAACGTACAAGGTGTAAATGTTATTTCAACACGTACAATCCCAGCAAGCGTTGCAGCTCAAGCAACATATATTAACTTTGGATTATAATATGAATGAAGAATGGATTCCGTTAAGGAATTCATTCTTTTTTTGTAAAAAATGTTGATTTTTTTATAAAAAAAAGTTAAGATAAATTTATCGCTTTATTTAGTAAGTATTTGCTAAATAATCGACTCTCTAGACTAACGTTAACTTTCGCCGTGATTGACACCGAAGGCTAGCGTTTTTTTTATCGTTTTTTTATGGAAAATGAGTTACAATAGGTAAAGTAATTAAGGAAAGTAAAAGGAAGTGAAACGATGGATACAGCTTTATTAAAAGAAAAAATTCAAAAGAAAAGTAAGGAACTTGGTATCGATAAAATCGGATTTGCTTCTGCAGCACCCTTTGATCATTTAGCTCAAGGAATGCAAGAATCTAAAGAATTAGGACATACAACAGGATTTGAACATCCGATTTTAGAAGAGCGAATTTACCCAGAGAAGATTTTTGATTCTCCTAAGACGATTATTTCGATTGCTTTGGCATATCCGACTTTACCAAGCCAGAAACCTGAACGTGTAAAAGGGGAGCGTCGTGGAGCTTTTGCGAGAGCTTCGTGGGGAGAAGATTACCATTTTATTTTATCTAGAAGAATGGAAGCCTTAATTGAGTATATTAAAAGTGAAGTGAATCAAGAAGATGTTGCGTTTAAACCAATGGTGGATACGGGAGAATTAATCGATGTCCGTGTTGCTGAACGAGCTGGTATAGGTTTTGTTGGGAAAAATGGTTTATTAGTAACAAAGGAATTTGGTTCCTATGTTTATTTAGGCGAATTAATTACGAATGTTGAATTTCCAGTGGATACTCCAGTTGATTACGGTTGCGGAGATTGTACTCGCTGTGTAGATTTTTGTCCGACCAATGCTTTATTAGGAAATGGTAAAATGAATGCTCAACGTTGTTTGTCGTATCAAACACAAACGAAAGGCTTTATGCCGAAGGAATATCGTAAAAAAATGGGACATGTCATTTATGGTTGCGATATTTGCCAGCAAGTTTGTCCATATAACAAAGGAAAAGATTTTCATTTACATCCTGAAATGGAACCGTCTGTTGAAGAAACACATCCATTGTTAAAACCATTAGTGACGATTTCGAATAAGGAGTTCAAAGAACGGTTTGGAAAGATGGCTGGTTCATGGCGTGGGAAGAAGCCGCTACAGAGAAATGCCATCATTGCGCTAGCGAATTACCGTGATAAAACAGCTGTTCCTCTACTATTGAAAGTGATGAAGGAAGATATGCGCCCTGTTATCAAAGGAACGGCAGCTTGGGCTGTGAGTGAGATTATTAGTGAGTCGAGTGAAGAACTGATTCATTATTTTACAGAAATGTTAGAAAAAGCTCAAAAAGTTGAAGCGACAACGAAAGAAGAAGTAGACTTAGTTGTTGAATTAGAAGAAGCGATTCAAACATTGCACGAAAAATTACCAAAAAATCCTGAGGAGGGATCTTATGACGATTAATCATATTGTATTATTTGAACCACAAATTCCAGCGAATACTGGAAATATTGCGCGTACTTGTGCAGCAACGAATTCACCGCTACATTTAGTGGGGCAACTAGGATTTTCAACAGATGATAAGCATTTAAAACGAGCTGGTCTAGATTATTGGAATGATGTGGACATTACTTATCATGATTCGCTAGAAGCATTTATGGAGTATTTAGGCAATCGTCCTATTTATTTAATTACAAAATTTGCAAATCACACTTATGATGAAGTTGATTTGGCAAAGGATGAAGAGCAATTTTTTATTTTTGGAAAAGAAACAACAGGATTGCCAGAAGAATTTATGCGTGAACATGAAGAAAGTTGTTTAAGATTACCGATGAATGACACTCACGTTCGTTCCTTAAACTTGTCGAATACAGCAGCAATTGTTGTTTATGAAGCGTTAAGACAGCAGCAGTTTAAAGGCTTAGAATTAGTTCATACCTATGAACATGATAAATTAAAATAAGGAGACAGGCAGATGAAGAACATTCCTTTGTATTTATGGAATACGATTATTTATGCATTATGTACTCTTTCGTTTGCTTTACTAGCAGTGGTGGATAATAAATGGTATGCATTAGTCGCTGCTTTATTTGGAATTTCTAGTGCTTTTAATGCGTATCGATATGTTAAAGATAAACAGAAAAAAGAAGAGAAGTAATAGAGGTTGAGGATGAAAAATTTAACATACGCAATTATCACGGGAGTTATTGCAGTTGTACTGATTGCTTTAACGATTCTATATAAAAGATCACTTGTTGTTTTAGGAATTGTTTTTCTAGGACGCAGTGTAGACTACTCTTATAAATATTATCAATATCGAAAAAAACAAATAAATGATTAAATGAATAGAGATAGACGGGAACAATCGTTTATCTCTTTTTTTGTTGCTTGACAGTGAAAGGAAATTGTATCAGAATAAAGTCATTAACGATTGTGAAGGAGGCTACCAATGATGGAAAAAAATTGGTGGAAAGGCAAAGTAGCTTATCAAATTTATCCAAAAAGTTTTAATGATAGTAATGGAGATGGAATTGGAGATTTAAAAGGAATTACTGCAAAACTCGATTACTTACAAAGCTTGAGAATTGATATTTTATGGTTGTCTCCTGTATATAAGAGTCCGTTTGTCGACCAAGGATATGATATTGCAGATTATTATGCGATTGATCCACAGTTTGGAACAATGGAAGATATGGAAGAACTAATTGCTGAAGCAAAAAAACGTGGTATTTCAATTATTATGGATTTAGTAGTCAACCACTGTTCTGATCAACATGAATGGTTTCAAAAAGCATTAGCAGATCCAGATGGCCCTTATGCAGACTATTTCTACTTTATTGAAAGTGAAAAAGAACCAAATAACTGGGAAACTTATTTCGGAGGTAGTGTGTGGGATAAAGTTCCTGGAACGAATAAATATTATTTACACTCATTCCATAAAGGGCAACCCGATTTAAATTGGCAAAATCCTGTCGTACGTGAAGAAATTTATACAATGATTAATTGGTGGCTAGAAAAAGGAATCGGAGGATTCCGTATTGATGCCATTATTAATATTAAAAAGGATTTAGAATGGCGTTCATTACCATCTGAACAAGAAAATGGGCTTGTTCCTGTTCGTTATTCATTAGCAAATGCACAACCAATTGAACCATTTTTACAAGAAATGAAGGAAAAAACATTTTCGCGCTATCATGCTTTTACAGTAGGAGAAGTATTTAATGAAACGGATGAAGAATTACATTTCTTTATTGGCGAAGAGGGAGTATTCTCGTCTATTTTTGATTTCAAACAAACGATTTTAGGGCAAAAGGGAAATGGCTGGTATAGCCATGATTTACCTACTGCAGAAGAATTAAAAGATAGTATTTTCAAAGCGCATCGTCGTGCGGATTCTATTGGTGTATTATCAACTATTATTGAAAACCATGATGAGCCACGTGGAGTTTCTCATTATATTCCTGAAGGCGAAGTGACAGAAATTAGTAAAAAAGCTCTTGCCACAGTGCAAATGCTTCGTAAAGGAATTCCGTTTATTTATCAAGGACAAGAGATTGGGATGGAAAATCAAATTTTCGAATCGATTGATGAATTTGATGATATTAATACATTAAATGAATATCATGTTGCTAAAGAGGCGGGGCTAACGAATGAAGAAGCGTTGAAGGCTATTTCAAAATATAGTCGTGATAATGCTCGTACGCCAATGCAATGGAATGGTGAAGAGAAGTTAGGATTTACAACTGGAGAAGCTTGGCTTGTTTCAAAACAGCCACAAAGAGAGATTAATGTTGAGGCACAGGAAGAGAACCCACAATCTATCTTGAACTATTATAGAGCGCTAACTGCTTTGTATCGTGATGAAGTTTATGGATCAACCATTCGTGAAGGGAAATTTGTTCCTGTTTTAGAAGAAGTGAAAAACATGATTGCTTATGAGCGACATGGGGAAAAACGTGTGCTTGTATTAGTTAATTATCAAGCAGAATCTCAAACAGTAACTTTACCAACGCCTGTAAGAAAAGTATTACTAGCCAATATTCCAGCACAAATGAATGGACAAGGAGATCAACTCTCTCTTGCTGGCTATCAAGCGGTTGTCTGTGAATTAGAAGATTAAATAGAGTGAAGGAAACGTTCTTTCTATAAGTTATCATACTTGTGGAAGAGCGTTTTTTTAGTTTCTTAAGAATGAGTAAACAAGAAATATTCCTATATGAAAACGGGAACAACCGATGTATAATGAGCATAATAAAAAATAAAGAAACATATTGACAAAAAAGAATGCTAGGTATATAGTTAGCTAAAAGAGTGACTAACCTATTCTTTTTTAAAAAAGTTTTGAGGAGGAATGTATCATGGATACACAAAAAGTTGAACAATATGCAGGAGTTGTAAGAAAAGTTTCTACAGGGTTAAAAGTTTGGAATATTATTGGGATTGTTGGGAATGGTTTTGCAACAGCAGGACTAGCATTTCTATTATTGCCATCTACTCAAGAAGAATTAGCAAAAATCAAAAATCCAGCTTTTAATACGGAAACGATTGGTTTGAGTGGTGCTATTGTTGTAATCTATTTATTACTATGTATTTTTTCAACGATTTTATATCATAAAATTGGAAAAAGTGCGAAACAACAACAATTACCAGATAAAAATTTATTAAACTTTGCGATTGGAATTCATGCATTTTCAATTGTAATACAATTGGTAAGTCAATTCATTAGTCCGACAGGGTTTGATATTACTGCATATATTGTTCCAGCGATTATTGCCGGATTACTTGCATGGGTATATGTAACCTACCAAAAATGGGAACAAGAAGTAGCGAAAAAATAAAAATGATGTGATGTTTAGAAGTTTGAAAACAACCGTTAGGAGGAATGAAACATGGATACACAAAAAGTTGAACAATATGCAGGTGTAGTTAGTAAAATTGCTACCGGCTTAAAAGTTTGGAATATTATTGGAATTTTTGGGAATCTCTTTGTATTAATTGGAGTAGCGTCTACCTTTGTTCCAAGTGTGCAAGAGGAATTAGCAAAACAGGGAATCGACCATAATTTTGAAACAGCTGGAGTTGGAGTAGCAGTTTTCCTATTATTCTTATTATTATGTATTTTTGCAACAATTTTATATCACAAAATTGGAAAGAGTGCTAAAACTCAAGTATTACCAGATAAAAATTTATTCATCTATGCGATTGGCATTCACGCATTTTCGATTTTAATGCAAATTGCTAGTAATATTTTCAATCATCAAGAATTCAGTGTAACTACTTTTGTTATTCCTGCCATTATTGCCGGATTACTAGCATGGTTATATGTGACATACCAAAAATGGGCACAAGAAGTAGTGAAACGTTAAGGAGAGTTATCAATGAGTAAAACATTAAAATGGAGCATGATTAGCGTAATGGTATTAGGAGCCGTTATTGTAATCGTATTAGGATTTTTGAAATTACGCTCTCCGGAAAAGAAAGAAGAACACCATTATACAATTATGGAGTTAACGGAACAGGAGCCTTTAGTATTAGATGGAAATATTGAAACAGCTAAAGAGCAAAGCTATCATGTGGACCCTCAAAAAGGGCAAGTTGCCGAAGTAAAAGTAACAGATGGTCAAGAAGTAGAAGCAGGCGATGTGTTATTTGAATATGATAATGAAACCATTAGTGACGAAGTTGCCGATTTAAATCGACAAGTAAGTCGTCTAGTAGCTGAACGTGATCATTTATATCAAGAATTAGAAACACAAAAGAATCGTAAAGCTCAAGCAAAACAAGAGTTAGAAAAAGAGGTTCCGACTCAAAATCAACAAGGTGCTACGAATCAAACGACTCATGTAGGAGCTATGGATACGACAGCCTTTGATCAAGCAATCGAGGGAACTCAAAAAGCAATTCGTGATATGAATAATAATATTGAAGATGTGAATACAAAAATCGAACGTCTTTCTAAAAAAACAAGCTCAAGTGTAACGGCAGATATTGCAGGAACCATTAGCATTAATCCAGAAGGAAAAACAAATGTACAATTAACCTTCATTAAAATTACAAGTAAAGATAGCGAAGCGAAAACAACTGTTTCTGAATATGATTATGAATCAGTTGAAAAGGGAGCTTCTGTAACAATCTATGTGAAAGCTCAAGATAGAGAGATTAAAGGAACGATTTCATTTGTTTCTACTGATCCGTCAGGAAGTGGTGCTAATCCAGTACCAGCTTTGCCAACTTCTCCAAGTGCAGCTTCTAGTGGTGGAGGTCATAGTGTTGCTCGTTATGATGTAATTGTAAAACCAGAAATTTCTCTTCCAAATGGATTTACTGTTCAAGTAAAAATCCCTCAAAAAGGATTAGTATTAACAGAACAAGCGATTCAAAAAGATGGAGAACAAGAATATGTGTATTTATATGATAATGGGGTAGCTAAACGTAAAAATATTAAACGTGTGAAAAAAGGATTCCAGTGGATTGTTCAAGAAGGATTAAGTATTGGAGATAAAGTGATTGCAAATCCAGATTCAGACATTACAGATGGAGCAGCGGTGTCTTCTACACAATTGGAAGAGTCGGTGAAGTCCCATGATTAAACTAGAACATGTTCATAAATATTATAAAGTTGGAGATGAGCAGTTACATGTATTAAATGATGTGACTGTCCGTATTACTCAAGGAGAATTTGTTGGAATAATGGGACCTTCTGGTTCTGGGAAATCTACCCTCATTAATATATTAGGATTCCTAGATTCTAAATATGAAGGAAAATATTCTTTTAATGATGAGTCTGTTTCCAATTTGAGTGATAATCAAATTTCCAAAGTACGTAATTCTACCGTTGGATTTGTTTTTCAAGATTTTAACTTAATTGAACAAGCAACAGTCGAAGAAAATGTTCGTCTACCTTTATTATATCGTGGATTAACGCCTCGACAAACTCATTCAAAAGTAAAACAAGCGCTTGAAAAAGTAGGTCTAGGAGATAAATTAGAAAAATATCCTCGCCATCTTTCAGGTGGTCAAAAACAAAGAGTGGCAATTGCTCGGGCATTAGTGAATAGTCCAAAATTCATTATTGCTGATGAACCAACAGGAGCATTAGATAGTAAAACTTCTGCCAGTATTATGGATATTTTATATCGTTTAAATCGTGAAGATGGTGTAACGATTGTAATGGTGACGCATGATCCGACTTTGACGAAGTATTGTTCTCGTGTTATCCATGTAATTGATGGTGTGATTCATGAACAAAAGGAGGGGATTCCACATGAAATTTAGTGTATTATTAGGATCCGCTCTGCATTCTTTAAAAGGAAATGCTCGTCGTACAATTTTAACGATGTTAGGAATTATTATCGGAATTGCAGCTGTTATTACGATTATGAGTCTTGGGAAAGGATTCCAAAAAATGGCTGTTTCAGGATTAGCTGGAGAAGATAATGGGAAAGTAACTGTACAATTTTTCTATCAACCTGATAATCCACAATCTGTTCGAAAAGTAGAAAAAGCTTTTTCAAAACAAGACCGTATTGGTGTAGAAAGTATTGAAGGAGTTTCGGGAACAGAAATTCCTGAAACAAAGGAACAAAATTATATTTTCGGTGTTTCGATTCCAACAAAGAAATCGACAGAACATGTTGTGCTGGGGTTAGAAAAAACTGCAACAAAAGAATCTTTGACGGTTGGAGAAAACATTTCTCAAGTAGATATTGATGCGAATAAAAAAGTAGCGATTATTGATGAAGAGTTAGCAGAATTGTTATTTTCTAGTCCAAAACAAGCCCTAGGGCATGGGGTAACGATTGATGGAGAAGTGTACTATATTAAAGGCGTTAAACCAACGAGTAAAGTAGATGCATTGCAAGCTATTTTTACTGGTGCAGATCCTTATAAAGCCGTCCATATTCCAGCTACTACTCATCAACATTATCACAAAAAAGAAGAAAACGTGAATGGACTAAAAGTGTTTGTTAAACCAGGCTATGTCGCAAAAGATGTTGCTAAAAAAGTGGAAACTCATTTGAATGAAGTGGGTTCAAAACATACTTCAGGAAAATATACTTTTATTGACGTAGCAGCTCAAATGGATATTATTGGAAAAGTGTTAGATGGATTAACTTATTTTGTATCAGCAGTAGCCGGAATTTCTTTATTCATTGCAGGTGTAGGGGTAATGAATATGATGTATATTTCAGTATCTGAACGTACAAAAGAAATAGGGATTCGTCGTGCAATGGGAGCTACTAAAGGTTCGATTCAATTACAATTTTTATTAGAAGGAATTATGATTACTTCTATTGGTGGAATTATCGGATATGTAACAGGGGTGTTACTTGCGATGCTGATTTCGAATTTTCTACCATTTAAAATTTATACCGACTGGACAGCAGTAGCTTTAACGGTTGGAGTATCTGTCTTTATCGGAATTGTATTTAGTGTATTTCCTGCTAAATCTGCTGCGAATAAAGATGTCATTGAAATATTACGTTAAGAGGTTGGAGAAACTCCAGCCTTTTTTCTATGAAATGATTGAAAGTAGAAAGAGAAACTTGTACTATAGACATGGCAATAAAACGATGAAAGAGGTGAGCGCATGAAGATTTCAGAAGGGGATTTTATATTTGAATTAAAATTTTTTGCTATCCATCCTCAAACTCACAATATTCAAACAGATGTTTTCTTACAAGTTTCTCATCAAGAACAAGCTTATCAAGAAATAATTGACTTATTATCTGTAGCACAATTGGAAGAATGTTTGGAGGCGATGAAGAACTTATTAGAAAAAGGAGAAGAGTATTCTTCAGAATTTGAACAATCCAGATTAGCTGTATTATTAGAAAAATTAGAAGATGAGTATGTTATGACATGGGTTGTTGCCCCAGAAAATATTTTAACAACGGCTTCTCAAGTGATTGGAATTGACTTGGCTCAATTGGATGAAGAAGACGTCTTTCTTTATCAAGAAGAAGAGGAGAAGGAACAAACGAAAACGGTTGAAGTGGAATTGAGTTTATCTGCTGAAGAAATGCGACAAATCTATGAACAATTACAAGAAGATTTGAAACGAGTAAAAGAATTTATGCTATAATAAGGATAGTTGAATCATATTGGAGGGTATGTGTGTGAACATGAAAGAGATGGTCGGCAAACAGGCCGCAACTTATATTGAATCAGGTATGACAGTAGGTCTAGGAACAGGTTCTACAGCTTATTATTTTGTAGAAGAAATTGGTAGACGTGTGAAAGAAGAAGGCTTAGACATTATTGGTGTAACGACTTCAAAACGTACAAAAGAACAAGCCGAAAAACTAGGAATTCCGTTGAAGAGTGTAGACGAAGTAGATTTCATTGATGTAACAGTGGATGGAGCGGATGAAATTGCTCCTGATTTTTCAGGAATTAAAGGTGGCGGTGGTGCCTTACTATTTGAAAAAATTGTTGCAGAACAATCAAAACGTATTATTTGGATTGTCGATGAATCTAAAATGGTAGATTATTTAGGGCGCTTCCCACTTCCAGTAGAAGTGATTCCTTATGGTTCAGAACAATTATTCAAAAAATTCGAAGTAAAAGGCTATCGTCCAAAATTCCGAGTATTAGAAAACGGAGAACGTTATTTAACAGATAGTCAAAATTATATTATTGACTTAGATGTATTCCCGATTAAAGATCCTGTGACATTCGGAGCAGAATTAAAAGCTCTAACAGGAGTAGTGGAACAAGGATTATTTACAAATATGACAGAAACAGTTTTAATTGGAACACCGAATGGTGTCAAAGTGCAAACTTTAGGATAATAGAGAGAATAGGCCTGGGATTTGTCCCAGGCTTTTTTGTGTTTATTTAAAGGAGGGTTAATATATAAGTGTCGGTAAGGTAAGAGGAAAAACCATTTTTTATGTTCAGTATCATTCACAAACAACTAATATAGCTGAATTATATAGATTTACAGCAGATATAATTAAAAAGAATAACAAACTATATTTATTTAGTATAAGAGAAAAGTCGTTTTTTCGTTGATATTTCAAGGTTTCTTTTGTATCATTTCGATATAACTTAATTGAAATGATTTGAAAAGAATAAAAGCAATGCTTTCTATTGAAAGTATGATTCTTTTTTCATCATGACAGGGGGAATTCAATATGGCTGAAGTAGAAAGCTTTACATTAGATCACAATAAGGTGATTGCACCTTACGTGAGATTAATTTCAAACGAATACGGAAAAAAAGGAGATGTCATTTCGAATTTTGATATTCGCTTTTTGCAACCAAATAAACAAGAAATGCCGACCGGAGTGATCCATACATTTGAACACTTGTTGGCAGATTTACTCCGTGATCGTATCGATGGGATTATCGATATTTCACCATTCGGTTGTCGTACGGGATTCCACTTAATTTTATGGGAAGAACGTTCCGCGGAAGATATCGCTCGTGCATTAAAATCAACGTTAGAACAAATTGTTGAAAAGATTCAATTTGAAGATATTCAAGGTATTTCTGCTGTTCAATGTGGAAATTATCGTGATCACTCTTTATTCGGAGCAAAAGAATATGCTAAACAAGTATTAGAACAAGGAATTAGTATTGATCCATTTGAACGTAAAGTGATTTAATATCATTTATTCAATAATTAGTAAATATCTAAACGGAGGGATTTCCTTATGAACTTAAAAACTATTACAAAATCTTTATTTGCACTTTCGGCAGTTGTAGCATTAGCTGCTTGCAGCAATCAAACTACATCAAACTCAACAACTTCAAATTCAAAATCAGAATTAAAAACAGTAAAAGTTGCTTCTGTTGGCTCTGATGCAGATATTTGGAGACATATTGCCGAAACAGATCAAGCAAAAAAAGCAGGATTAAAAATTGAAGTCGAAGAACTAAATGGTGGTGTACCATTAAACCAAGCAGTTGCGGAAGGTTCTGTAGATGCGAATGCTTTTCAATCGATTGGGTATTTATATGGATTTAACGCCTCCAATAGTTCTAAACTAACACCGATTGGAACAACTTATATCGAACCAATGGGACTTTATTCTAAAAAAGTAAAATCATTAAATGACCTGCCAAATGGTGCTAAAATTGCAATTCCAGATAATCCTTACAATACAACACGTGCGCTTCGTTTATTAGAAACTGCTGGATTAATTAAATTATCAGCAGATTTCAAAGAAGGTACAGGTACTCCAAGTGATATTGTAGAAAATAAGAAAAACTTTGAATTTTTATTAATTGATGATACTACAAGTGTTCGTGTACTAGATGATGCAGATTTAATTGCTATCGGAAATACAATTGCACTTGAAGGTGGATTAAATGTATTGAAAGATGCTTTATTCTATGAAAAAGCAGATGAATCTACTATTACAAGTATTAATGTGATTGTTGTGAAGAGTGGAAATGAATCTAATGATGATTATAAGAAATTAGTAGATTTATATCATGATGCAGATGTTCAAAAATTCATTTCAGATAAATTCCAAGGAACAAAAGTAGAAGTGAAGAAACCTATTTCTGAAGTGTGGGGTAAATAATCGATGAAAATAGCGATTGTTGCTGCGATGAAAGAAGAGCTTCATCCATTTGAAGAACACTACGCACCAAGAAAAGAAGTGTTTTCAAAAGGTCCGATTCGCATTCTTGAAGTTCATGAGAATCTCTATCTTGTTCAATCCGGTATTGGAAAAGCGAATGCTGCTGCTACAGCAGCGTGGCTTTGTGATAAAGTTCAACCGGAACTGATCATTAATACGGGAACTACGGGGAGTTTTAATGAAGATTTTTCACTTGCAGATGTTATTGTGTCAACGAAATTTGGATATAGTGACGTGGATGCGACAGGTTTTGATTATGCATGGGGTCAAGTTCCTCAAATGCCAGAATCGTATCCCGTAGATAGCGAATTGAAGGAAAGAGTTGTTCGCATTTTACAGGCGCGTATTACAGCATTTGGAATTCATAGTGGGTTTATTGCAACGAGTGATTCTTTTATGAGCTCGATTGAAACGGTACAAAACATCCGTGAACATTTACCAGATATTGTAGCAAGTGATATGGAATCAACGCCATTAGTGCAAGTGGCTCATTTCTATGACATTCCTGTGTTGAATGTTCGTGGTGTAAGTGATCATGTTGGAGGAGAAGCTCCAGATACATTTGAGGCAACTCTTGAACTAGCTTCAAAACATGCGTTTGAGGCAGTTTGTACTCTTGTGGAAGAGTTGCAGTAAGATTATGAATATAAAGTAAAAAGGCTGGGGTAAATCCCAGCCTTTTGTATTAAGCTAAATATTTTTCTAATCGAGCGACTACTTCTGTTAAGTTTTCCATTGAAGCAGCGTAGCTGAAACGAACGTAGCCTTCTCCACCAGGTCCAAATGAAACCCCAGGGATTAATGCTACTTTAGCATTTTGTGCAAGGTCACGAACGAATGCCCATGAATCTGTTCCGCATTTTGCAGGAATTTTAGCAAATAGATAGAAAGCTCCATCAGGACTTGCTACTTCAAATCCTAAGCGACGTAATTCTTTTGCAAGATAGTCACGACGTTGTTGGTATTCGACTTTCATAATATCGCAGTCACCTTGTCCGTGTAACATTGCAGCTAAAGCACCGTATTGGCTTGAGCTACTTGGAGAAGTAACCATATATTGGTGAGTTTTAACAACTTCTTTAATAAATGGAACAGGTCCAAGAATGTACCCAATTCTCCATCCAGTCATTGCGTGAGATTTAGATAAACCTGTAATCACGATTGTTTGATCTGGTAAAAATGAAGCTAATGATGTATGAGTGCCGCTATATGTTAATTCTGCGTAAACTTCATCACATAATGCCCATAAGCCATATTCTTTTAAAACAACGCTTAAAGCTTCTAATTGTTCTTTAGAATAAGTTACCCCTGTTGGGTTACTTGGATATACTAATACAACTGCTTTAAAAGTTTTTTCTGGATGAGCTTCGATTGTTGCACGTAATTTTTCTGGAGTTAAAACAAATCCATCTTCACTAGTATCGACTGTAATAAAGTTCCCTTGATTCACCAATGTAATTGGCATATATAATGGGAAAACTGGAGTAGGAACAATAACTGTATCTCCTGGGTTCAAAATAGCTTGGAAGCTAGCATTAATTGCTTCAGTTGCTCCGATAGTAGTGATGACTTGTTCTGCTGTATAGTTTAAATTGAATTTTTTATTGTAGTATGCTGCAGTTGCTTGACGTAATTCAGGAATCCCAGCATTTGGAGTATAGTGGGAATGATTATCACGAATGGCTTGAATAGCAGCTTCTTTAATATGTTCTGGTGTGTTGAAATTTGGTTCACCTAATGTTAATTTGATGATTCCAGGAATTTGAGAAACTTCTGCATCAAATTGACGAATATCTGAAACGGCAATTTTTTCAACGACTTGATTGAATGGATGTTCTAACATTGATTTACCCCCTAGTAGTAGATAGGTAAATTGTACCTTTTTTATCAAATGTTGGCAATATGGAAACGAAAAAAGTCTTCTAATCACTCCTTCTACTAGCACAAGTTTAAAAAGTATTGTATAATATCACTGAAATATAGGTAAGCAGTCAAAGTGCGAGCCACCCTTTTATCGATAAGGGGTGGAGTGTGCACTTTTTTTGTGCAATGAAGCCAAGAAAGGATATCAGTATGCAAACAGAATTTGATACGATTGCTGCAATTTCGACAGCACCTGGTGAAGGGGCTATTGGGATTGTCAGAATTAGTGGAGATTTGGCGATTTCAATCGCAAGTTCGATTTACCAATGTGGAACAAAACAATTAGAAGAACAAAAGACTCATACTATTCATTATGGGCATATTGTCGACCCAAAATCTGGGGAAGTCTATGATGAAGTAATGGTAAGTGTTTTAAGAGCTCCAAAAACATTTACACGAGAAGATATTGTAGAAATTAATTGCCATGGAGGAATCGTGGCGATTAATCGTGTGTTGCAATTAGTGCTACGGATGGGAGCTAGATTAGCGGAGCCTGGAGAATTTACGAAACGTGCCTTTTTAAATGGACGTATCGATTTGTCTCAAGCAGAAGCAGTGATGGATTTAATTCGTGCTAAAACGGATAAATCAATGCAATTAGCGATGAGTCAATTAGATGGTCAATTATCAAATTTAATTCAAAATTTGCGTCAAGAAATTTTAAATACATTAGCGCAAGTAGAAGTAAATATAGATTATCCAGAATATGATGATGTAGAAGAAATGACTTTGCAATTATTACGAGAAAAGACGCAACAAGTATTGCAAGGAATTCGTGCCTTATTAAATACAGCTAGTCAAGGGAAGATTTTGCGAGATGGGTTAAAAACAGCTATCGTGGGTCGCCCAAATGTTGGGAAATCTAGTTTATTAAATGTGCTATTAAGAGAAGAAAAGGCAATTGTAACTGATATTGCAGGGACAACAAGGGATACAATTGAAGAATATGTCAATGTACGTGGAGTGCCTTTACAATTAATCGATACAGCAGGAATTCGTGAAAC
The DNA here is from genome assembly GCA_963515985.1 of uncultured Granulicatella sp. Taxonomy (GTDB): domain Bacteria; phylum Bacillota; class Bacilli; order Lactobacillales; family Aerococcaceae; genus Granulicatella. The sequence continues at coordinate 3,808 of CAUQAL010000016.1, read as the reverse complement.
GAATGATGTCGTAGAAAAAATTGGGGTAGAACGTAGTCGTAAAGCATTAAAAGAAGCAGATTTTGTATTGTTATTATTAAATCAAAGCGAAACATTACAAGAGGAAGATATTCGTTTACTAGAAACTACAAAGGGAATGAAGCGAATTATTTTATTCAATAAAACAGATTTGCCTTCAAAACTTTCAAAAGAGGACATTGCTCCTTATGCTAAGGAAGAAGAAATTGTCACAACTTCTATGTTAAATAAAGAAGGAATCGATCAATTAGAAGAAAAAATTGCGGGATATTTCTTCCAAGGACAAATGAATGAACGAGATGCGACTTACTTATCGAATACTCGTCATATTGCGTTGCTAGAAAAAGCAGAACAAGCATTAGTCGAAGTGCAAAATGGGATTGAAATGGAAATGCCAGTCGATTTAATTCAAATTGATTTTACAAGAGCATGGGATTTATTAGGTGAAATTACAGGAGACAGCGTTCAAGATGAGCTTCTGACTCAATTATTTAGCCAATTCTGTTTAGGAAAATAAGAGAAAGCCACTGTTGGAGAAAGGGGATTTGTATGACAAGATTAGCAACGATTTGTTATATCGATAATGGAAAAGAATTGTTATTACTAAAGCGCGATAAGAAACCCAATGATGTGCATGAAGGCAAATACATCGGAGTAGGTGGCAAAATTGAAGCGGGTGAATCTCCAGAAGAATGTGCCATTCGTGAAATTTTTGAAGAAACAGGTTTGAAAGTTCATAAAATGGCGTTAAAAGGGATTATTACTTTTCCTGAATTTACTCCCGAACATGATTGGTACACGTATGTGTTTCGAGTAACGGATTTTTCCGGGGAATTAATCGATTCTCCTGAGGGGACTTTAGAGTGGGTTCCTTATGATCAAGTACTGACCAAGCCAACTTGGCAAGGAGATTTAATTTTTATGAGTTGGCTATTAGAGAACCGGCCATTTTTCTCGGCTAAATTTATATATGAAAATGGTGAATACATTCGCCATCAAGTGGAATTTTATACAACTAATGAACAATAGAAAGTAGGAGGAAGTATGGTAACAACTTATGAAGCTGGTAACTATGATGTTATCGTAGTAGGTGCAGGTCATGCTGGAAGTGAAGCTGCACTAGCAAGTGCTCGTATGGGTGCTAAAACATTATTATTAACAATGAATTTAGAAATGGTGGCATTTATGCCTTGTAATCCGTCTGTTGGAGGCCCTGCAAAAGGAGTCGTTGTGCGTGAAATTGATGCACTAGGCGGAGAGATGGGAAGAAATATTGATAAAACCTATATTCAAATGCGTATGTTAAATACAGGGAAAGGCCCTGCAGTACGTGCTTTACGTGCGCAAGCAGATAAGCATCTATATGCGCAAGAAATGAAAAAAACAATCGAACAACAAGAAAATCTTGATCTAAAACAAGGGATTGCGGAACGTTTAATTGTAGAAGATGGTGTTTGTAAAGGGGTTGTATCTCATACAGGGGCGATTTATCGCTCAAAAGCAGTTGTTTTAACAGCTGGAACATCTTCTCGTGGTCAAATTATTATTGGAGAATTGAAATATTCTTCTGGTGCCAATAATTCTCAACCTTCGATTAAATTATCAGAAAATTTATTAGAATTAGGATTTGAATTAGCTCGTTTTAAAACAGGAACACCTCCAAGAGTGAAGAGTTCTTCAATTGACTATAGCAAAACAGAAATCCAACCTGGAGATGAAACACCAAACTTATTTAGTTTTACTTCTAAAGATGAAGACTACCGCTATGATCAAATTCCATGTTGGTTAACATATACCAATGAAGGAACTCATGAAAAAATCCGTGAGAACTTGCATCGTGCGCCAATGTTTACAGGGATTGTAGAAGGAGTAGGAGCACGTTACTGTCCATCTATTGAAGATAAAATCGTACGATTCAGTGACAAACCTCGCCACCAAATTTTCTTAGAACCAGAAGGAGAAAATACGGAAGAAGTTTATATTCAAGGATTATCGACTTCTCTACCAGAAGATGTTCAAATTCAAATGATTCATACGGTAGAAGGTTTGGAGAAAGCTGAAATGATGAGAACGGGTTATGCGATTGAGTATGATGTTGTTATTCCACATCAATTAAAAAATACATTTGAAACAAAAATTGTTGAAAACTTATTTACAGCTGGACAAATGAATGGAACAAGTGGATATGAAGAAGCTGCCGGTCAAGGGCTTTATGCTGGAATTAATGCCGTTCGCAAAATCCGTGGAGAAGAACCATTTATTTTAGGTCGTAGTGATGCGTATATTGGAGTACTAGTAGATGATTTAGTGACAAAAGGAACGACAGAACCGTATCGTCTATTAACTTCTCGTGCGGAATATCGTTTATTATTACGTCATGATAATGCAGATTTACGTTTAACAGAAAAAGGTCGTGAACTAGGCTTAATTTCAGATGAACGTTATGCAGCATTCCAAGAAAAACAAGCAGCTATTCAAGCGGAGATTAAACGTATCCAATCTATTCGCTTGAAACCAACGGAACAACTTCAATCATTCTTGGCAGATAAAGAATCAGCAGAATTAAAAGACGGTATTTTATTAAGCGATTTATTAAAACGTCCAGAGTTATCTTATGATGACTTAATTGGTTTTGCAGAAGATGAGGTAGCTGTTTCTCGTGAAGTGAAAGAACAAGTAGAAATTTCTGTGAAATATGAAGGCTATATCGCCAAAGCCATTGAAAAAGTAGAAAAATTAAAACGTATGGAAGCAAAACGTATTCCATCGAATATTGATTATGATGCTATTAATGGACTTGCCACAGAAGCACGTCAACGTTTGAAATTAATTCAACCTGAAACGATTGCGCAAGCAAGCCGTATTAGTGGGGTAAATCCTGCCGATGTATCTATTTTAATGGTGTATATCGAACAAGGAAAAATTGCGAAAGTTCAAGAATAGGAGAATTGTATGAAACCAGAAGAATTTTATCAAAGACTCCAAGAAGTTCATGGCATTACGTTAACAGAGGTGCAAAAAAAACAATTTCATCAATATTTTCAATTACTGGTAGAATGGAATGAGAAGATGAATTTAACGGCGATTACCGATGAAGAAGGAGTGTATTTGAAACATTTCTATGATTCTTTAGCGTTAGGATTTCATCATAAGTTATTGAATCAAACATTGTGTGACGTCGGGGCTGGAGCAGGCTTTCCAAGTATTCCATTGAAAATTGTATTTCCTGATTTAAAAGTGACAATTGTGGACTCGTTAAATAAACGAATTACGTTTTTAAACACTTTAGTAGAAACGTTAGGACTAACAGATGTTCAATGTTTCCATGATCGTGCAGAAACTTTTGGACAAAATAAAAATTTCAGAGCATCTTATGATGTTGTAACAGCTAGAGCGGTAGCAAAATTAAGTGTACTAAGCGAATTTTGTATGCCATTAGTGAAGAAACAAGGATACTTTTTAGCGTTAAAAGCTGCTCATACAGAAGTGGAGTTAGAAGAGGCGAAAAAAGCGATTGCCATTTTAGGTGGGAAAGTGGAAGGCGATGTGTCCTTTGATTTACCATATGAAGGTGGAAATCGTCATGTCGTAACGATTTTAAAAACAAAAGAAACTCCAAATAAATATCCACGAAAACCAGGAATTCCATTGAAGAAACCATTATAGAAAAAAGACTTTTCTGTTGTAGCAGAGTTTGTTAGACTAATGAACTTGTTACAGTAGAAAGTCTTTTTTGGGCTCTTTGTCAAATAGGGTTGATGAAACAATTTTAGTGAAGGAATTAAGCAGC